>CANGOF010000112.1 GCA_947455515.1 Flavobacteriia bacterium | reverse complement strand
TTAAAAGGTTACAAGCAAACAAAAAGCCAAGTCGTTCAAACTTGGCTCAACTAATCAAAAATCAATTTTCGAAAAGTCCATAGAATAGGTTTCGTTCAACAGCCCTTTCATCGCTTGTCTTTCAGACACGACGAAAGGTTAGTTGTTATCTGTAGTTTTTTTAATATATTTCTTTGCTAAATCATAAAAATCATCATCACCAAATCCAAAACCTGAATTAAACTCATTTTCTTTATATTTTTTTATTTTTTTTAATGCTTCATCAAATTTTTGTTCTTCAATTAAAGAAGTAATAATTCCTACTGAATTTTCTTCTTCATCATTCATCATTTCTGTTCTAAAATCTTGAGCGTTTTTTATTTTTTGACTTATTTGATTTACTTCTTTGTCAATATTTAGCAACAATTTTTTTATTTCATTTTCAGGTTTGAGTTCATCCTCAATTTCAATATTGAACTTGTAAAAATTTATTTCACGAACACAAAATGCGGCTTCTCCTCTAAAACTTAATGGCATTTTCTTATTAGGTTGTTCATCAATAATCTCCCAAAACACATTATCAATATTTATTGGTTTGTAACCTAAATATCCTGAAATTTTATTTTCTTTTAAACTAACATAAAAACTTGCAGAAAAAAAGAAGTCATTTAGGTCTCTAAAAATAAACCAACTTTTAAATTTCCAATCTTTACTTTTATTTTCTTTAATTTTTGATAGCCAAAGTTTTTCCTTTTCTTTATATTTCATAATCTATAAGATATTTGACGTGGTATTTTTAAAATTTCAGATAACGTTCCGCTTTTCATCAATGTGCGAAACAAAGCCTTACTCCCAACACCCGAAGTGCGTTTTAGTTCAAATGTAGTAAATATTTATTCGAAGTGAGAGTAAAAGCCTAGTGTTAAGGCGGTTTAACCAGCAGTTTTATTTAAAGTCTGTGTATGATTTTCCTTTCAATTCATTGTTACTAATTGGTTGTTTTACATAATTCTTTTCAGGTCTATCTAATAATTGCTTTTCTTCTCCCATTGCGAAACCAAGTTTATATCCAATATTGTCAGATGTTGTCAAAAAAACATTGTCGTATTCTTCGTCAAAGTCACTCACATAAAGCATTACATTCTTATTTACACTTTTTTCGGTAATCCAAATGTCTGATTGTTTTGTTGTTGTCCAGCCAATAGTTTTGAAATGTCTGTCAAAGCCCATAGGATAATTCACATAATTTATAAAATAGCAATAGATTTCAAAATTTATGTCATATGGAAAAGTCACAGCAAATTTGTTGTCCGAAAGCTTAGTTAGCCTCGGAATAGTCTGAAATATCTCTTTGTTATACGAATTGCAAAACTCTTGAAGTATTTTCTTTATGTCATTTTCGTTTGCATCTTCAACAATCACAAGCTTGTCGTTTGCGACTTTATTAGTAGGAAAAAGATTTTCTTGCGGTCTGCTTGTATCTGTGTCGGGCTGTGGGTTTTGATTTTTAAGTCTTGACCAAGCGACAAAGATTACAAATGTCACAATTGCTATTATTCCTATAATTATATACTGCTGTTTCATTGTCTTGTCAATTTATGTTTGGTCGTTTAAAAATGAATGTAAAGTTCCTCACCTTCAGTAATTGGGATATCCTAGCCTAACACCCAAAACCCGAAGCGATATTTAGTTCAAATGTAGTAAATTTTTCACACCAAATCTCCCCATAAAAAAAGCCCTACATCTCTGTAAGGCTTTGAATATTAGTTGCGTGTCGACTTATTTTTCAAACTTCTTAAAAATCACCGAAGCAATATGTCCTCCAAATCCAAAGGTATTACTCATCGCATAGGTTAATTTTTTTGGTTCCGCTTTTGCCAATGGGAAGTGAAACAAATCTTTGTATGCTGGTTCAATTTCTGTGGTATTGATGGTCGGTGGAACTATGTCGTCTTGTAAGGCTTTGATACAAGCAATGGCTTCAATCGCCCCTGCAGCACCCAACAAGTGACCCGTCATCGATTTTGTTCCAGAAATACTCAAAGATTTACGTTCTCCAAACACGCGTTTCGCAGCGATTAACTCACTCACGTCTCCTTGTGGTGTGGAAGTTGCGTGCATATTGATGTAGTTGATGTCTGCTGGTGTAATTTCCGCTTCTTCCAAGGCTAATTCCATCCCAAGTACTGCTCCTTCTCCTTCTGGGTGTGTTCCTGTTAAATGGTAAGCATCTGCAGCCATTCCTCCTCCTACAACTTCTCCAAGAATCGTAGCACCACGTTTGATAGCGTGTTCGTATTCCTCTAAGATGATTGCTCCTGCTCCTTCACCCATGACAAATCCGTCGCGGTGTACGTCAAATGGTCTCGATGCAGTGGTATAGTCGTCGTTGCGTTTCGATAAAGCTTGCGCTGAAGAGAATCCTCCGATCGCTGCTTGGTTGATCGCCGCTTCCGAACCTCCGGAAATAATGATGTCCGCTTTGTTCCAACGAATGTAGTTGAAGGCGTCAATCAATGCAGTGTTGGATGTTGCGCAGGCAGAAACTGGACAGTAATTAACTCCTCTTAAACCGTATTTAATGGAGATTACTCCAGAAGCAAT
Organism: Flavobacteriia bacterium; assembly: GCA_947455515.1. GTDB lineage: Bacteria > Bacteroidota > Bacteroidia > Flavobacteriales_D > Crocinitomicaceae > CANHVK01. The sequence continues at coordinate 5,783 of CANGOF010000112.1, read as the reverse complement.
ATCTACCAAGATACGTGGGATAAAGAAAGGCGTGAAACGTGGTGTTCCATCTCCTTGACAAAATTCCATCATTTGGTCTTGGAAGGTTTGAATCCCACCATTTCCAGAACCCCAAATTACCCCAATACGGTTGCAATTTAAGTTTTCGAAATCAAGGTTAGCTTGTTTCACGGCTTCGTCTACAGAAACCAAGGCATATTGTGTAAATGGGTCGTACTTACGAATTTCCTTCACATCAAAATGTGCTTTTGGATCATAGCCTTTTAATTCGCAAGCGAACGTCGTTTTGAATTTATCTGTTTCAAATTTGGTAATTGGACCAGCGCCACTCACCCCATTTTTTAGATTCGTCCAGTATTCTTCTACCGAATTTCCGATTGGTGTCAAGGCACCCATACCAGTAATAACAACTCTTCTCATAATCGTTTTTTAAATTTCCCCTCCCTAGTTTACACTGAGCTTGTCGAAGTGAGGAGGGATAAAAGGAGGTGATTAATACCACTTTTACAATAAATATAAAAAAATATTTTTATTTGTTTCCCTCCTTGATGGGTCCCGATAGCTATCGGGAAAGGGAGGTGACAAGTTTATCCCGCAGTATACTCTATTATATGAGGAAATAAATTTTGATAACCAACGAAGAAAGATACTTTTAAAATAGAATTACAAAAAGCCTAATTCTAATTTCGCCTCCTCAGACATCATATCCTTATCCCACGTAGGTTCAAATACAATATTCACTTTACACGATTTCACTCCTTCCACAGAAGCTACTTTTTCTTCCACTTCCTTAGGCATTGTTTCAGCCACTGGACAATTGGGAGAAGTTAAGGTCATGTCGATTTCTACCTCGTGTTCCGGAGAAATTTTCACTTCGTAAATCAATCCTAATTCATATACATCCACAGGAATTTCTGGGTCATATATGGTTTTTAGCATGTCGACTATTTTATTTTCTAATTCCATCCTCGTTTATTTTGTTGTTCCAAGTGCCACTAATGAGGCCATTTTCATTTTCTTTACCATACTCGCTAATCCATTGGAACGCGTAGGGGAGAGGTGTTCGTGTAAACCAATGCGGTCTATGAAAAACAATTCATTTTGTAAAATTTCTTCGGGTGTTTCATTGTCCATCACGCGAATCAATAAACCGATAATTCCTTTGGTAATTATCGCATCTGAATCCGCTGTGAAGTGCATTTTTCCGTCAACAAATGTTGCCTCCAACCACACTTTTGATTGACATCCTTCGATGATGCGATCTTCGGTTTTTTTGTCTTCTGCAATTTTCGGTAAATCTTTTCCCAATTCGATGAGGTACTCGTATTTTTCCATCCAATCTTCGTAAATCGCGAAATCTTCAATGACCTCTTCTTGTTTTTCCTGTAGTGTCATAATGAATTATTTAAGCATCGTAATGGCTTTTTCCAAAGCACTGATAAAGGTATCTATTTCTTGTTTGGTATTGTAAAAAGCAAAAGATGCTCTCACAGTTCCAGGTATGCGATAAAAATCCATCAAGGGTTGCGTACAATGGTGACCTGTTCTCACGGCAATTCCTTGTTTGTCTAACAATGTTCCTAAATCAAACGGGTGAATTCCATCAATGACAAAGGAAACAACGCTCGTTTTCTTTTTAGATTCCCCAACGATGTGAAGGCCTTCAAAGGTTAATAAAAGGTCCTGCGCATAATCCGCTAATTCTAATTCGTGACGTTCGATGTCCTCAATGTTGAACTGACTCAAATATTCAATGGCTTTACCCAAGCAAATCGCACCAGCAATGTGTGGTGTCCCAGCTTCAAATTTGAAAGGTAATTCGTTGTAAGTTGTTTTTTCAAAGGTCACCTTTGCAATCATGTCTCCACCACCTTGGTAAGGTGGCATGGCATTTAGAAGTGCTTCTTTTCCGTACAAGACACCAATTCCAGTTGGGCCAAAAACTTTATGTCCTGAAAACGCAAAGAAATCACAATCTAAATCTTGAACATCAATCTTTGTGTGTTGTATACTTTGTGCTCCATCAATCAGAACTTTTGCTCCAACTGCATGTGCACTTGCAATCATTTTTTTGATTGGGTTGATTGTCCCTAAAGTATTGGAAATGTGTGTGACAGATACCAATTTTGTTTTTGGAGAAAGTAGCTTTTCGTATTCGTCGAACAATAAATCTCCTTTTTTGCTAATCGGAATTACTTTCAATACACAGCCTACACGTTCACATAGCATTTGCCATGGAACGATGTTGGAGTGATGCTCCATGTGTGAAATAATGATTTCATCTCCGGCTTGTAATAAGGCTCCAAAGGAATTTGCCACCAAGTTGATGCTATCTGTTGTTCCTTTGGTAAATATGATTTCATGCGTGTGTTTTGCATGAATATACTGCGCGATGGTCGTACGTGCAGCTTCGTATTCGTTGGTTGCTTTTTGACTTAAATGGTGAACTCCACGGTGAATATTCGCATTGTTTTTCGTGTAATACAAATTAATCGCATCAATCACCGATTGTGGTTTTTGGGAAGTGGCTCCATTGTCAAAATAAATCAAATTTTTACCATAAATGGTTTGACGTAATGCAGGAAAATCTTCTCTAACTTCTCTACTGTTTAATTTTCTTTTAGGAGTTGTTTCCATAATTCAAAATTGAGTTCTTTTAAGTTAGTTATTTTTTTTCAACCACATTAAAAATTCGCGATTTCCATCTCCACCTAATAGGGGAGAATCCATGCTATCTTGGTACGTGAAATTGCTGCGTAAAGCATATTCTTTCACTTTTTCTAAAATCTCTGGGTATAATTGTTGATTCTTGACAATTCCTTTCTTAGAAATATTCTCTTTTCCTGCCTCAAATTGTGGCTTAACTAATGCGATAATATCTCCACCAAGTTCAATAAAAGAGTGTAAAAATGGAAATATTTTTTCCAAAGAAATAAATGAAACATCGATGACGATTAGTCCAACCTTTTCAGGGATTTTATGCGTGGATAATTCTTTCGCATGTGTTTGTTGTAAATCGATTACTTTCGAGTTGGACTTAACACGTTCATGTAATTGATTAGTACCTACATCGACGCAATATACTTTTGCAATGTCTTTACTTAAAAGAACTTCCGTAAATCCTCCGGTAGAAGCACCTAAATCCATTGCTATTTTACCTGCAATTGGAATATTCCAAGTTTCCACCGCTTTTAATAATTTTAAGGCACCTCTGGAAACCCAAGGTAGTTCTTCTTCAATTAATTCAATAACAGCATCTTCGTTGAATTTTTTCCCTGGTTTATTAATCAATTTACCATTGACTTTTACGCCAGATTCTTCAATCATTTTTTCTGCTCGTACGCGTGTAGATATTAATCCACGACTTACCAATATTTTATCTAAACGCTCTTCCATGCAATAGATTAGTCTTTTGTTACTCCTAATTTATTGTTTACTAGAGTGGTTACTTTCTCTTTTACTGCATCTGAAGTAAATTTATCCAATACATCTCCAATAAAACCATGTAAAAGTAAACTTTTAGCTGATTTTTCAGAAATTCCTCTCGCTTTCAAGTAGAATATTGCTTCTTCATCAATTTGTCCCGTTGTAGATCCGTGCGAACATTTTACATCATCCGCATAAATTTCTAACTCTGGTTTAGAATTCATGGAAGCGTTATCACTCAAAAGCACATTCGCATTCGATTGAAAGGCATTAATTTTTTGTGCATCTTGACGTACATAAACTTTCCCATTGAAAACACCTGTTGAAGCATCATCCAACACGCCTTTGTATAATTCGTTGGAAATACAATGTGCTACTTTGTGATCTACGGTCGTATGGTTGTCTACAACTTGTTTACCGTTCAATAAATACGTTCCAAAAAGGTTTGTTTCCGCGTTTTCACCAACTACATGTACATTCACATTGTTACGTACAATCGAACCAGAAAACGTCGAAGTAGTCAAGGTAAACGTAGAATCACGTTCTTGAATTACGTGTTCCGTACTGATTTGGAAATCACTTTCACCTTCCGCTTGAATTTTATCGATGAACAATTTGGCGTTTTGCTCTAAATGAATTTCACTGATTGTGTTGGTAAAGTTTTGGGAAGAATGTTCTCCATAATAACTAAACGTAATGTGTGCTTGCGAATTTTCGTGTGCATGGATAATGTTACGCGTGCTTGCAATGTTGTTCGAACCCGTTGTCAAATGAATGACTTGAATTGTTTGATTGACCACAACATTTTTGGAGATACTAATAGCAACTCCATCTGTCGCATAATATGTATTGATAGCATTGAAAATTTCACCTTCCACAGCAATGTTTTTGGTAGAATTTTCAGCAATCCATTCTGGAGAAACTTGACTTAAAGGACTAACTTGGATTCCTGTTTCTGGAATAATTTCAGACAAAGTTTCAGAGTAAAATCCGTTAACAAATACCAAAACAGATCCCGTTAATCCTTCTATTTTATAGTTTTCAATAGAATGGATTTCTTGGGAAGGTTGTATCGCAAAATGTGCGTTTGCAATGCGTGCAGTACGTGTGTATTTCCAAGCTTCTGTGCGTGTTGTTGGGAATACATTTTCTGAAAGTGTCGCAAAAGCAAGTGTACGTTGAGCTTCAGGAATTACCAATTTAATTCCTTCTAAAGCAATTCGTTCGTGAAATTTAGTGATTTGATCCATGTTCAAATTCGATGTAAATTCAATTATTTATTTTAATGTCATTGTCAGACTGAGCTAGTCGAAGTCTGCAAATTCAGCTTTAATCCAATCGTATCCTTTTTCTTCTAATTCTAATGCTAGTTCTTTCGGACCAGTTTTTACAATTCTTCCGTTGTATAATACATGTACAAAATCAGGAACGATATAGTCTAACAAACGTTGGTAGTGCGTGATTACGATGGTAGCATTTTCACTTGTTTTTAAAGTGTTTACTCCATTCGCAACGATACGTAAAGCATCAATATCTAGTCCTGAATCTGTCTCATCTAAGATCGATAATTTAGGTTGTAACATCGCCATTTGAAAGATCTCGTTACGTTTTTTCTCACCTCCAGAAAATCCTTCATTCACAGAACGAGAAGCCAATTTTGCATCTAATTCAACGATTTTGGATTTCTCGCGTACCATCTGCATAAAATCTTTTGCAGAAATTTGCTCTTCTCCTTTATACTCTCTGATTTCATTCAATGCAGTACGTAAGAAGTTAACATTAGAAACACCAGGAATTTCAACAGGATATTGGAATGCTAAAAACAAACCTTCACGCGCACGATCTTCCGTAGATAATTCCAATAAATCTTTACCGTCAAAATCTACAGTTCCTCCTGTAATTTCATATTCTTCACGACCAGCAAGGACAGAAGCCAAGGTGCTTTTTCCAGCACCATTAGGACCCATAATTGCATGTACCTCACCAGCTTTCACCTCCAAGTTCAAGCCTTTTAATATCTCTTTTCCGTCAATGGAAGCGTGTAAATCGTTTATTTTAATCATCTTAAAAATTTTTATAATATTTTTATTGTGCACTTTGTCGCGACAAAGAGCTAACCAACAGAGCCTTCCAGGCTTATCGCCAACAACTTCTGCGCTTCCACAGCAAATTCCATCGGCAATTGGTTTAATACCTCTTTGCAATATCCATTCACAATCAAACTAATCGCTTTTTCTTCACTGATACCTCGTTGCAAACAGTAAAAGATTTGATCTTCTCCGATTTTAGATGTGGTTGCTTCATGCTCAATTTTAGCCGTACTATTTTTACATTCAATGTATGGGAACGTATGTGCA
>CANGOF010000111.1 GCA_947455515.1 Flavobacteriia bacterium | reverse complement strand
TGCAATAGAATCCGATTCTGCTTTTTTCTCCGCAGCTATACGTTCCTCTTCTTTCTTTTTTGCTTCCGCCGCTAAACGATCTGCTTCCGCCTTTTTAGCTGCTGCAATAGAATCCGCTTCTGCTTTTTTCTCTGCAGCTATACGTTCCTCTTCTTTCTTTTTCGCTTCCGCTGCTAAACGATCTGCTTCCGCCTTCTTCGCTGCTGCAATAGAATCCGATTCTGCTTTTTTCTCCGCAGCTATACGTTCCTCTTCTTTCTTTTTTGCTTCCGCCGCTAAACGATCTGCTTCCGCCTTTTTAGCTGCTGCAATAGAATCCGCTTCTGCTTTTTTACGAGCTTCTTCCTGAGCTTGTCGAAGGGCAGCAATGGAATCCTCTTCCGTTTTTTTCTTCGCTTGTTCTGCAGCTAAACGATCGATCTCCGCTTTTCTCGCTATCTCTGCAGCAGTTTCCGCTTGCAGTCTATTGATATCCTCTATACGAGCCTTCGCTTCTTGACCATCTAAAACTTTTAAAGCTTCGTTATATTTATTGATTGCTTGTTCGTAGAGTTTTGAATTCTCCAAAGTTTTACCTTCAGCAAGCAAAGTTTGGTATTTCGTTTGATTCGCTTTTTTAATTGCATTCTCTACAATTAATTTTTCGACTTCCGCAATTTTTTCTTGAGCATCCGATTTAGATTTATCGATGGTCAGTGCTTCATTGTATTTACTTTTTGCCTCCTCTAACCTACCGGCTTCTTGCGCAGCTATTCCAGCTTGAATGCTTGCTTCGTATCGTTGTTCTCGTTTAGCTGCTGCTAACTCCTCCGAAATTTTCAAATCCAAGTCTTTTATCCTTGATTTAATCGAGACCTGCGTAGGATCAATTTGTTGCGCCTGAAGTAATTTATTTTTTGCCTCAGTCCAATCCGAGGCGGAGATTGCCTTGTCCGCCATCGCTATCGCTTGGTCAAATTGTCTTTTAATTTCAGCTTTTTTTGCAGTTTCTTCCGCTAAAGCTGCTTCCTTCGCTTGGGCTGCTTCTTTTGCTTTTAGTTCTTCAATTTCCTTAAACAATGCATTTACGTGCGCTAACATCGTTTCTGCCATATCTAAATTAAATACTATTCCTTGTTCTTGATTATAAGAGTATTCCGTACCAGGCGTGGTTTTCACATACGAAAAGTCAATGTGCGGATATTCGTCAAAAAGATAGACATCACATGCACCCCCTCCAGGATTTGCACTTTCTTCCTTCATCGTCTCTTCATTGATATCCGTTAGGTTTACAATTACTGAACGTGTTACCTTTCCTGTTTTTGAAATTTCAATTTTATATTTTCTTCCTGATTCTAAAATTAATCGAATATCTCCAGAGGAAGGTGTCGTTTTTGATTGCACAATGGTTGAACCTTCATAAACTATAACCGAGGCTCCAGGCTCCTTTTTCTGTGTATGATAATTGATTGTCCGAACGAAAAAAGGGATTTCTAATTGCGCAAAAGTTCCGCTAATAAAGAGAAAGGAAAAAATGACAAAAAGCAAAAAACGTTTCATAGAATTAAAAAAAAGCAAAAAGCAAAACAAAAGTGCCAAAAAAAAACAACAATTTATAGCATTTGAATAGGTATTTCTACATAATCGCTAATCAGAATTCGTATACTAAAAACGATTGGTAGATGTATTTTACAATTCAAGTAGTAAATTCGACAATTCATATTTTTTACTCCTTTAACATTTGAAGAATAAAATACTTTTACACCATAATATTTTTAGACATGAATGGAATTTTAAAATGGACGCAAGTAATTCTTTTAATCGTTACTTTTAGTCAGCTTAGCTTTGGACAAAATGATGGCCAAACAATTAAAGGGGTCGTTGTAGACAAACAATCGCAACAAACATTACCAGGAGTAAAAATCAGTATCCTTGGAACAGATCCACTTCGATTAGTCGTTACGGATTCGAATGGAAATTACCGTTTGAACGATGTGCTTTCTGGTAGATATGACATCCAAGCACAATTTACCGGGTATAAAACGGTTACTATACCAAATGTGGTTGTAACTTCTGGTAAGGAAGTGGTTCTTGATTTCTCGTTAGATGAAAGTATAAAAACCTTAGAAGCTGCATCCGTTGTTATCACAAAAAAGAACGAAACGAATAACGAGATGTCCTCTGTTAGTGCTCGTTCCTTTAGTACGGAAGAGGTAAACCGATTTGCCGGAGGTCGTTCGGACCCATCACGTTTGGTGGCCAATTTTGCTGGAACAAGTTCACCGGATGATTCTAGAAACGACATTGTAATTAGAGGTAATTCACCAACAGGAGTTCTTTGGAGAATAGAAGGCCTAAACATTCCAAACCCAAATCACTTTTCAACGATTGGAACTACTGGAGGTCCAGTAAGTGCCCTAAACACGAACATGCTTAAAAATTCCGATTTCTTTACTTCCGCTTTCCCTTCAGAGTACGGAAATGCAAATGCAGGAGTTTTTGATTTAGGCTTCCGAAAAGGAAATGCAGATAAAAGAGAACATACCTTCCAAATTGGTGCATTGACTGGGATTGAAGCAATGACCGAAGGTCCAATTAACAAAGAAAAAGGTTCTTCTTATTTAATAGCCTATCGTTACTCATTTACCGGTGTCGCACAAGCAATTGGTATTCCAATCGGTACCGCTGCAACGCCATTTTATCAAGATATATCGTTTAAATTTTCCAGTGCAAAAACCAAGTTTGGTAAATTTGTTTTATTTGGATTGGGCGGAGTAAGTAAAATTGATTTTGACCACAAAAAAGTAGATAGTACTGATTTATTCGCCTATCCAAACAGAGACAGTTATTTTACAAGTAAAGTGGGATTGATAGGATTGAGTCACAACATCCGTGTGAATGACAAATCGTATTTTAAAACGGTTATAGGTCTTTCCTACTCTGGCTCAAATTACGACGAAGACACTATTAATAAGAAAACGAATGCAGTGACGAGAGTAATCGAAAATACCACCCAACAAATTCGTTACAACATCAATACTTCCTATAATTCTAAAATCAATTCGAAATTATTTTTAAAAATTGGATTATTAGACGAACTAATAAACTTAAATTTATTTTATCGAAACCGAACTTTCACCCCAGACTGGCTACAAATTTGGGATACGAAAGACTACACTTCCTTAATGCAAGGTTATGCACAAGTTAAATATAGTGCAACGGAAAAACTCACGCTTAATGCTGGTATACACACCCAATTTTTAGCACTAAATAATTCAAAATCATTCGAACCACGTTTAGGACTGAAATACCAATTGAATGAAAAAAATGTGTTAAGTGCAGGCGTTGGAGTTCATAGCCAAATGCAACCTACCGATGTTTATTTTTACAGAACGAAACAAGTAGATAATTCCTACCTCCAAACGAATAAAAATCTCGACTTTACGAGAAGTGTTCATTATGTTCTCGGATACGACTTCTTCCCTACAAAAGACTGGAGAGTAAAAACAGAAGTGTACTACCAACATCTATTTAATGTGCCAATTTCTTACCTGGATAGCTCCTATTCTATGTTAAACGTAGGAGCAAGTTTTAACCCTAATGAAAATGGGAACCTTATTAATAAAGGTACCGGAGAAAACTACGGTTTTGAGTTGACTATCGAAAAATTCTTCAGCAAAGGGTACTACGGATTAGCTACCGGTTCTTTCTATCAATCTACCTACAAAGGAGCAGACTTGAAAGAACACAACACTGCTTTTAATGGGAAATACGTAGCAAACTTGTTGATAGGAAAAGAGTTTTTAGTGGGAAAAGAAAAAAAGAACCGTTTTACAATCGACGTAAAAATGACTACTGCAGGTGGAAGGTACTACACACCAATTGATTTATCTGCATCTCAAATTGCTGGCAAACAAATTGTTTTAGGCGGCGATTATGCTTACTCTCAAAGAAATCCTGAATTTTACCGTTTAGACTTGAAATTCGGTTTTGTAAAAAACAGTTCCAAACACAAATTAGCACAATCTATCTTTTTCGACATACAAAACATCACGAACCATAAAAACGTTTTTGCACAACGTTACAATCCTTTAAAAAACACAATTAACACAGCGTATCAAATTGGATTCTTTCCTAACTTCGTTTATAAGATTCAATTTTAAACTTAACTTTGGAGACTTCAAAAAATTAGATTTTTCGAGGCAAACAAAATAATAATTTCAATCCCGATATCAATCGGGATTACATTAGTATAGGAGGAGATTAATTTTGTAGTTGAATGATGAAAAAGCAATTTATTGAAGATAATAATTATGAAGTCATTTAAACGTTTTATATACATGGTAATAGTAGGAGTAATTATATTCCTACTATTACATTTATTAAATCAAAAAAATACAAATAGCGTATTATTGTTGTGGAGTTTATTGACTTGCATCGTAATTACTATCATCGTTTGGGAAGGGAATCTTCGATTAGACAAGCTGATTGACTCCAAATTTCCATGGGACCAGTCCGTTAGAAAAAGAATCCTTATCCACTTATTCTCTAGTACAACTTATACTATCTTATCCATTTTTCTTTCTTTGAAAGTCTTTAACTTGGTAATTTGCGAATACTCCAAAACCGAACAAGATAAATTCTTTACATTATCCATAATTATAGGACTAATGACAGCATTTATCATTTTATCCATCGAGATTAGCGTACAGTTTTTTAATAATTGGAAAAAATCATTGGTAGAAATTGAAAAACATAAAGCAGAATCCACCCAAGCACAATTACAAAATTTAAAAAATCAAATTAATCCTCATTTCTTATTCAACAATTTAAGCGTTCTCTCCTCATTGGTTTATTTAGATCAAGACAAAGCGGTAGATTTCATCAACCAACTTTCCAAGGTATACCGTTACATACTCGATAATCGCAATGGCGAATTAGCAAGTATTGAAAGTGAAATCACCTTTATTGAATCGTATATTTTCTTATTACAACTTCGTTTTGACAAAAACATTCAATTTGAAATTGAAATAGAAAACACTAAAAAGCAAGGTTTAATTCCGCCAATGGCACTTCAAATCACCATTGAAAATACCATCAAACACAATGAGATCTCCAATGCTAAACCTTTGCATATTTCCATTAAAACAAAAGGGGATTTTTTAGAAATTAAGAACAACCTACAAAAACGCTTACACACCGAAGAAAGTTCCAATACAGGGTTGAAAAATATCCGGGATCGCTATACGTACTTCAGTACGCGAAGCATGATTGTACACGAATCCGAAACCGAATTTACTGTTCAACTTCCAATCCTATAAGCTATGAAAGCAATTATCTTGGAGGATGAAAAATTGTCCGCCGACTACCTCATCACCTTATTACACCGCATTAATCCTGGAATTGAAATCGTTGGTGTGTATGATTCTGTAAGTGCTGGATTAGAAGTTTTTCAGCAATCGATAGAAGCAGATGTATTATTTGCAGATATACACTTGGCGGACGGACTTAGTTTTGATATTTTCTCTAAAATTCATATTGAGATACCAGTAATCTTTACTACAGCATTTGACGATTATGCGATCAAAGCGTTTAAGTTAAATTCGATCGATTACCTTCTTAAGCCTATTGGAATTACGGATTTGAAATCCGCATTAGAAAAATTAGAACGAATACAAGTTACTCAAAGTAAAATTCAAGAAGTATCCGTAAATTATATTCAGCAAACGAAAAATTTTAAAAATCGGTTTTTAGTCAAGATCGGCGATGCAATCATCCCGATTAAAACAGAAGAAATTATCCATTTTCTATCGGAAGATGGTATGGTTTTTCTGGTAACGAAACAAGGTAAAAGACATCCCATAGATTATAATTTGGACCAACTTGAACAATTAATTGATCCTGCACATTTCTTTCGTATCAACAGAAAAGTGATCGTAGAGATAAATAGCATACAAAAAGTAGTTTCCTTTTTTAATAGCCGATTAAAAATCAAGTCCGACATTCTAGACGAAGAAGCTTGTATTGTTAGCCGAGATAGAGTTCCCTCCTTCAAAAACTGGTTAGACGGGAATTAAATCAAAAACTCCCCAAAACTCTGCACTAAAAAATCCACGCAAATATATTATCGCGGAGATCTAGGGAGAAAAGTGACTTATTTTACTGAATTTTAGAGGTCACAGAGATTTTCTAACTTTGTAAGAAAGCAATACCAAACATTTTGACGAAGTCAAAAAAAAAACTCTGCGTCCTCCAAAACGTGTTTACGTCAAAAAATCTCTCGAAATCTCTGCGCTAAAAAATTCACGCAAATATATTATCGCAGAGAACTAAGGAGAAAAGTGACTTATTTTACTGAATTTTAGACGACACTGATAATTTCTAACTTTGTTAGAAAGCAATACCAAACATTTTGACGAAGTCAAAAAAAAACTCTGCGTCCTCCAAAACGTGTTTACGTCAAAAAATCTCTCGAAATCTCTGCGCTAAAAAAAAACACACGCAAACTATTTTCTTTATAAATAAGAAAAACAAGGTAATTAAATCAGTTATATCTGTAATTATACCTTACAACTAAAAATCTTTACGAACTTTGCACGAAATATCGGTTCACGTTGTGTTCTAAACAATCATTTATCACCATGGGAAAAAAAATCAAAGAAATCACAAAACCAAAATTACATAGTAACAACAAACACCTTGAAGGGTATGATTTTCAACTACTAACTAAACACCTCCCAGAACTCAAGCCTTTTGTTCGTAAAAACGAATTTAATCAAAAAGACACCATCGATTTCGCAAATCCTGAAGCAGTAAAATTATTGAACAAGGCTTTGCTAATAGCACATTACGACATTAACTATTGGGACATCCCTGAAAATTATTTGTGTCCTCCAATACCAGGCAGAGCAGATTACATCCACCACGTTGCAGATTTATTGCAAGTGTATAATTACGGAAATATCCCAAAAGGTCCTGAAATTAAATGCTTAGATATTGGAACAGGTGCCAATTGTATCTACCCTATATTAGGTCACCAAGAATATGGTTGGAGTTTTATCGGTTCGGACATTGATCCTGTTTCCTTAGAATCTGCGAAAAACATTGTTTCTCAAAATGAAAATCTAAAAGATTTTGTAGAAATTCGTTTACAAGAAAACCCTAAAGATTTGTTATTTGGAGCAATAACGAAAGAAGAAATTATCGACGTAACTTTTTGTAATCCACCATTTCACGGGAGTCAAGAAGATGCACTAAAAGGAACACTTCGCAAAGTAACTAACCTATCAAAAGACAAAGATGTAGTTCCGTCTCTAAATTTTGGAGGTCAGAGCAACGAACTTTGGTGCGAAGGTGGCGAAGATTGGTTTGTCAATAAATTAATCCGAGAAAGTACAAAATTTGAAAAGAATGTGTTTTGGTTTACCACCTTGGTTTCCAAACAATCGAATTTAAAAAACGCCTACAAAACGTTGGAAAAATACCGCTCGTTGGAAGTGAAAACCATTCCAATGGGACAAGGAAATAAAACGAGTCGTATAATCGCTTGGACATTCTTAACCAAAGAAGAGCAAAAAGAGTGGAAGAATTCACGATGGAATATAGAATGATTTGAAAATTTGAAAATGAGTTGATTTGAAAATGAAATCTAATCCCCCACTCGTTAACAACACATACTTTCTTAAAAAATTCCCAGGAAAAGGAGGTTGGACCTATGCATCTATCCCTGAAGTCTTACAAGACAAATCATCACCTTTTGGATGGGTAAAAGTGTGTGGATTTATCGATGGTATTGAATTCAAACAGTTCAAATTAATGCCAATGGGAAATGGAACATTATTTTTTCCTGTTAATGCAGAACTACGTAAAAAAATCAAAAAAAGAAGCTGGAGATGTAGTGCATATTATCCTCTACCAAGATTTTTCTACACTAGAAATTCCTCAAGAACTATTGGTCTGCTTGAAAGATGAACCCCCTCGCTCACGAACGTTTTCTGAAATTATCGGAAGGAAAACAAAAAGAAATAATTGATTGGATTGCTCAAGCAAAGAAAGAAGAAACGAAGATTGAAAGGATTGCTAGTAGTATTGATAAATTGTTGAGATAATTATCAAAAACCATATTTAAGCTTTAATTCTGCCTTCAACAAAGGTAAGTGATTAACCAAAATCGCCCAAATCATACTAGTGTCCACTGCATCGTAGGCATGAATTAATCGATTTCTAAATCCTATTATTTTTCGTGCATTTTCAAGTGATAATTCAGGATGAAGTTGATCAAATTTGTTTACTGCTTCGCCAATAATTCCTAATTGTCGTTCAACAGCACTTTGGGTTTTTAGATCCAAACAATAATCATTAAAATCTGTCGTAGCTTTTGTAAACTCTTAAATAAGAATTAGTTCAGTGTGTATATCAGATAAATACTTGATCCCTTTTTCCGTCATATAGTAGTACTTTAGTCTGATCGATACTTTTTCTTAAATAAGGATTTTTAATTGAGTTATTCGTTAGTAAATCAACCTTACGTTTA
>CANGOF010000110.1 GCA_947455515.1 Flavobacteriia bacterium | reverse complement strand
TGGTAATTGCGAAGTTTACTTGCGTTTAATAATATATCCGATTCAAGTGATTGTCGTACTACTTCCGTTAATCGTGACTCACTCAGTTGAATCGAAAAGAAATTTGCTTGTAAATAGCGTTTATCCAGAGCAGGGGAGTAGTCACTACCAACAGGGGGAAGCTGACCTTCATCACCAACAAAAACGAGTTTACATCCTTCTCCAGAAAAAACAAATTCCATTAAATCTGAAAGTAAATTTCGAGTCACCCCACCACCATCATTCGTCAAACTATGTTCACCAATCATGGATGCTTCATCAACAATAAATACGGTGTGTTTGTGCAGGTTTGGACTAACAACTAATTGGATAATTCCTCCAGCTTGTGTTTGTTTACGATAGATTTTTTTGTGAATAGTTAGCACCTGTTTTTTTGCTCTTGAAGAAAGAACCTTAGCCGCACGACCCGTAGGAGCCATCAAAAAGGTTTTCAACTTCAATTCAGTCATTGCTTGAATATAAGCACCTACTAACGTAGTTTTACCTGTTCCAGCATAACCACTCAATATAAACGTTGGATACCGTGCCTCAGCCAAGGTAAAATTCACCAAATTGACGATTGTATTTGCTTGTTGCTCGGTCGGAGTCAACGAAAAATGATCGTATATGGTGGATTTGAGGGTTTGTTTCACAATTTATGAATTATCTTAATGTGTATCTATAAATTATTCGACCTAGAATTTTAGATTGTTTATTATTTTCAACGATTTCAATTAATCTATTTTTTTTATCGTAAACAAATAATGACTGAGATATATTGTTATTTGGATAAGTGATTGTTAAAGTAGAAATTTTATAGTTTTTTTTATAGGTATATTCATAAATATATCTTTCGGATGAATCAATATTTTGAGAGATAAATTTTAAAACATTTTGATTATCGTTTAAAAATACTTCAACCATTAAAATTGGTTCTTGATTACGTTTTTTTTCATATTTATAATGATTTTTTGAAAAATGTTGATATTCAAATGTTTGATAACATTTTGAGTTTGCAAAATATTCTTTTTTCTTTATCAAGTTACTTTTATCATAATGAAATATAACGTATGTTGATGAGTCGTAAACTATAGAATCCAAAAGATTTATTCTTGAATATATATAGTATACTTTTGTTTTCTTATTGTTTAATTTCGATTCAACATAGGTTCGTTTTCCCATATCATTTCTTAATATGTTAAATTCTCCTTCGTTTTTAATAAAAAGGTTTTTTGTTGTACTAATTAAATATCCTTCTTTGTTATATTCGTAGAATAGTGTGTCACTGAAATCTCTTAAATAATTAAAATAAATAGATCTTGACAGTAAACCATTTAAATTATATTCATTTTTATATCCTAATATTATATTTCCAGTTGAATCATATATTTCTTCGTTTAAACTAGAAATATCCATATAGTTTTTACTATTTATTAAATTAATTTCTTCTTCTACTAGGGTATCTTGTAATGGACTCTCAAATATTTGAGCATAATTATATTGAATAAAAAAAAAGAATAATAGTATAAGTTTAATTTTCTTAGTTTTCATAAATCCTCATTCATAATTTATAATTCATAAAAATACTCAACGCTCTCCTGCAACCTCGATCCATACCATGAGAACATCTCTCCATCAACCAATCTAATTTCTGCTTTCGGAAAAATCTCTTTCAATTCTTGCATATGTTTCTCCTTAAATGGATAAGGTTCTGAACTTAAAAATACAACATCTGGATTTAAATCTGCTAGATTTTCCAATATTGGATAACGTGTCTCATTTGCTAGTACATTGGTAAAACCACAACGCGAAAGCATGTCATCGATAAAAGTATCACGTGCAACTCCAATAAATGGTTTACGCCAAATTAAATAGAGAACGGACAGATTTGATTTTTCGGGTTTAAATGCATCAAATTGTCTTTTAATGGTAGCTAACAATTCTTGAGTTTCTACTTGTTTACCAACAATTTCTCCAATCGATTTCATCATTTCAAGCGCATCTTCCAAATCGAAAATATCACTCATCCATACCGGAGCAATTTCACGTAACGCTTCAATGTCTTCTTTGGTATTCTCTTCTTTGTTTCCAAGGATAATGTCAGGTTGTAAACTTCTGACTTTCTCAATATCCACATTTTTTGTTCCTCCTACAATCGTTTTTGATTTTAACCAGTGAGAAGGGTGGATGCAAAATTTTGTTATCCCAACAACTTCTTCGTCTAAACCGATATCAAATAAAAATTCCGTTTGAGAGGGTACTAACGAAACAATCCTCTTAGGTTTTGACGCTAAGAGGATTGTTGAATTTAATTGGTCTATGTATTGCATTTTATGCAAACGAATTGATCACATCTTGACGTGTCACAATATGATAACCACCTTTTTCTAACTCTACTAGAACAGCTGGGGTCTCTTTATTTATCAATTTCGATACTTCTTCAATACTTGTATTCTCTTTTACAATTGGAAAAGGTTTTTGCATAATCGAAGAAATTGGTGCGTTAATCATATCAGGATTCTCTACCAAAAATTGGTACGTATGCGAATCATTTAATGATCCAACAAACATATCATCTTTCATTACTGGGATTTGAGAAATTGAGAATTTACGCATTTTAGCAACCGCGTGAGAAATTAATTCTTCTGCATAAACAGCAACCAATGATTTATCCGAATGCTCTTGAATTAAATCTCCTGCAGTAGTATGTTTTTCATCCAAGAAACCTCTTTCACGCATCCAATCATCGTTAAACATTTTCCCTACATAACGAGAACCATGATCGTGGAATAATACAACCACTACATCGTTTTCAGTTAATTCTCCTGACATTTGTAACAGTCCTTTGATTGCAGAACCAGCAGAGTTACCTACAAAAATTCCTTCTTCACGTGCCAAACGACGTGTATAAACCGCAGCATCTTTATCCGTAACTTTTTCAAAATGATCAATTACAGAAAAATCAACGTTTGCTGGTAGAATATCTTCTCCAATTCCTTCCGTGATGTATGGATATATCTCGTTTTTATCGAAAATTCCTGTTTCGTGGTATTTCTTAAAAACCGAACCGTAGGTATCAATTCCCCAAATTTTGATGTTTGGATTTTTTTCTTTTAAAAATTTACCAATCCCAGAAATCGTTCCTCCTGTTCCAACACCTACTACAAAATGGGTGATTTTACCTTCCGTTTGTTCCCAAATTTCTGGTCCAGTTTGTTCGTAGTGCGCGGTACGATTGGATAAATTATCGTATTGATTCACATACCAAGAATTTGGAATCTCTTTTGCCAATCTTCTTGAAACTTGGTAGTAAGAACGTGGATCTTCAGGTTCAACTGCTGTAGGACAAACTACAACTTCTGCACCTACTGCACGAAGAATATCCATTTTCTCTTTCGACTGCTTATCATTTAAAACACAAATCAATTTGTACCCTTTAATAATTGCTCCTAATGCTAAACCCATACCAGTGTTACCCGATGTACCTTCAATGATTGTTCCACCTGGTTTAAGAAGTCCTGATTTCTCAGCATCTTCTATCATTTTAACCGCCATACGGTCTTTCACGGAGTTACCTGGATTTGTAGTCTCTACTTTCGCTAAAACTAACGCTTTTACATCTTTCGTTAGTACGTTTAATTTAACAAGTGGCGTATTCCCAATTGTCTCTAAAATGTTGTTATAATATTTCATATCATTAATTTAAAATTTTTATTTGTCCGGTTGAGCGTAGTCGAAACCTATCCGTCTGGTTGAGCGGAGTCGAAACCCTATTCTTTAGACTGAGCCTGTCGAAGTCTTTTTTGCTACATACAATACTTCTTCCGGTATCAATCGGTAACGCTCAATCGTTTCGTTTGAAAAATGTTTTTTTGGATCGTATTCAGTAACTTCAAAACCTACACTTCGCAACCAATCTGGATAATCCAACCCAAATAAACGCACGTGATCGTACTGCCAAAAATGTTTTTCACGTTCCTCAGGACTTGTAATTGTCGGATCTTCGTACGTAGTTGCTCTAGTTCTATCTTGTGGAACTTGCATAATTCCAAATCCTCCCGGTTTTAACACACGGTACAATTCGCTCATACATTGTTTTGCATCATCCACATGCTCCAAAACGTGATTACAGATTACCACATCAAAACGATTTTCTTCCAGAGGAATATTGTGTAAGTCAAAGTGTATGTCTGCAATTGGAGAAAGTAAATCCCCAGTTAAATAATCCAAATTCCCTTGTTTCTTAAATAAGGTATGGAAACATTGTTCTGGAGCAACGTGCAAAACTTTTAATTTTTGAGACGTAAAGAAATTCGTTTCGTTTTTTAAATACAACCACATCAAACGGTGACGTTCCAAAGTCAAATCATACGGACATAACACATTATCTCTGTGTGCAACATCCG
Organism: Flavobacteriia bacterium; assembly: GCA_947455515.1. Classification (GTDB taxonomy): domain Bacteria; phylum Bacteroidota; class Bacteroidia; order Flavobacteriales_D; family Crocinitomicaceae; genus CANHVK01. The sequence goes on along the minus strand of CANGOF010000110.1, from coordinate 4,288 downwards.
AACCGTAAGACAAGAACTTACTGAATTCTTTCTGACAAACAGGACATTCAACTTTATTTCCCTTGTATAATAGTGGTGCAAATAATCTAAAGACATAACTCAATCGAATTAAGATAGGTCTTGGTAATGAATTCAATAAAAATTTATAAAACTTTTTCATACTTATTTAGTAATTGTTCTTAACCAATACGTGCAATATTGTGTATTTGTACTAGAGGAATTAATAGACATTTTATAGGCAGGAATTTCAATTTCCCCCATTTTACATACAATTTCCATTAAAATTTGATCTCTGGAAACAAATAAATTAAATTCATCTCCCTTTTTTAAGGCCGCCAAACTACCTTCTATCGCATCTCCATCGACTCTAAAACCATTAAAACCAATTATTTCATCATTTACACTTACTCCTGCATTTTCAGCTTCTGAGTTGGTACGTATGGATTTTACAGTTGGAGTGCCTTCCTTTGAATAACTCATCCCAAAATAAGGCTTCTTAACGCCAGTATAGTCAACATTTACTCCTATTTCATTGAAAATTTCCTTGTAATTTGGGACTTTAGTGTCAAATATGTAATTCATCAAAAAAGGTTTCATATCCTCCCCCATAAAATCAGAAAGCGCTTCCTCAAACTCTTCTTCGGTAAATCCTCTTCCTTTGTGTTTGTAAAATTTATTATACAACAAACGCATGAAATCGTCCAAGCATTTCGTCCCTTCAAATTTCGCTATAATCTTAGCATCCAATACAGCACCAATCAACTGTCCTCTAGAATAATAAGTCATTGTGGTATTCGCTGAATTTTCATTCGGTCTATATCCTTTGATCCAAGCATCAAAACTTGCATGTGCAACCGGTTGAACACGAGAACCTTCCGAACCTTCCACATAATTTAAAATGGAATTGATTTTTTGAATGTATTCTTGTTCGGTTAAGTATCCAGCACGACGCATTAATAACTCATCGTAATAACTGGTAAACCCTTCCATTACCCACAACAAGGTCGTGTAGTTTTCTTGGTCATAATTAAAAGGACCTAATTCTATTGGACGAATACGTTTCACATTCCATAAATGGAAATACTCATGTGCTACCAAGGATAAAAAATCCATGTAATCTTTTCCTTGATATCCCCATCGACTAACACTTAAGGTAGATGAATTCATGTGCTCCAACCCTCCTTGTCCATCGGTAACATTATGAATGATAAACGTGTAGTTCTTATTTGGATTTTCACCAATAACAGACGTTGCAGTTTCCACCACACGCTTCATATCTTTTTTTAGCTTTTCCGGATCATAATTTCCAACTCCGTAAATAGCAACCGTATGTTTAACTCCTGCTGCATTAAATTCAAATACATCTTGATTTCCAATTTCAATCGGACAATCCACTAAATGATCATAATTTACGAAAGCATAGGTCTTCGCATTTTCGTAACGAATGGAATCTTTTGCCTTTGGAAGAGCTGTTGAAATTACATTAAAGTCCTCATGAGGATAAATATCTAATTTCCCTCCGGTTTCTTTTTCTCCTTCTACATACATAAAGATAGAAGAACCACTAACAAAACCATGACTTTGATCTAAGAAACTGGTACGAACAGATAATTCAAAAGAATAAACCTCATAATTGATTTTTACATCATTTACTCCCTTCACATGAATTCTCCAAGTATTTTTGGAAGTTTTAACTACATCTAAATTATTCCCTTTCTCATCTTTCGCTTTAACTAAATTGACGTTTTTAGAAAATTCACGAACCATGTAGGATCCAGGTGACCACACAGGCATTTTTATATCTAGAAATTTCCCTGAAACTTTATTGACCTTCATTTCTACCTCAAAATAATGATTCTGTGGTTTCGGCATTTTCAATGCATAGTCAATCGTAATCGCCTGAGACGAAATAGAAATAAATGCAAAAAGGATAAGTAAAAATATTTTCATAATAGGCTTCTGATTTTCAGTATTATTCAACAAAGCTAGCCAATTTATCTTCTAAAATGGCGATTTTATGAATAGCGTCTGCTTCTTTCTTTTTCTCATTTGCAACAACAGCATCTGGAGCACCAGAAACAAATTTTTCATTCGTTAGCTTGTTTTGAACGATTTGCAAGAACCCTTTCGTGTATTCTAACTCTTCCTCAATTTTCTTACGCTCACTTTCTACATCCACTGAATCTCCAAATGGAATAAAGAATTCGTTAGAACCCACTAAGAATGAATACGCATTCGCAATTTTTTCTTTTGTGTATTCCAATTGACTTAAATTCCCCATCTTAACAATAACAGAATCAAAATCCGTAGAAATTTCTTCGTTTTGTTTCAAAAACAAATCCATTTTCACTTTCGTAGCGATGTTATTTTCTTTACGAACGTTACGAATATTAGTGATTACTTCTTCCGAAACTTTAAATTGAGCAAGAACTTCTTTATTTACTTCCGTAACTTCTGGCCAATTTGCAATCACTAGATCGTCTCCTTCTTTTCTCTCACGTATCAAATGCCAAATTTCTTCAGCAATAAATGGAGTAAATGGTTGAATGATTTTCAATATTTTTTCAAAGAAACCAATCGTCGCTTCTAAAGTCAATCTATCTATTGGTTGTTGGTAACCTGGTTTGATGATCTCTAAATACCAAGCACAAAAATCATCCCAAACCAATTTATACGTAGCCATCAACGCTTCAGAAATCTTGAATTTCTTGAATAACTGATCAATTTCTGCTAATTCTTGGTTAAACTTAGCATCAAACCACTCAATTCCTTTCATAGAAGCTTTTGGTTGTTCTAAATCCATCACTTCCCAAGAAGTAACCAAACGGAATGCATTCCAAATTTTATTCGCAAAATTTCTTCCTTGCTCACATTGACTCGTATCAAATGGTAAGTCATTTCCAGCTTGAGAAGAAATCAATATTCCAACGCGAACGCCATCCGCTCCAAATTTCTCAATCAAATCCAATGGATCTGGTGAGTTACCCAAAGACTTAGACATTTTACGTCCTAATTTATCTCTTACAATTCCAGTGTAATATACATTTTTGAATGGTAATTCTCCCATGTATTCATACCCTGCGATAATCATACGCGCAACCCAGAAAAACATAATTTCTGGCGCTGTAACTAAATCATTGGTAGGGTAATAGTATTTTATCTCTTCGTTGTTTGGTTGCGTAATTCCGTTAAAAACAGAAATTGGCCATAACCAACTAGAGAACCAAGTATCTAATACGTCTTCATCTTGTTTTAAATCTGAAGCAGTAATCGTTCTTCCTGTTTTTTCAGTAGCTAGAGCAATTGCTTCTGCTTCCGTTTTTGCAACTACATAATCATCCGGATTCGATCCAAAATACCATGCAGGAATACGATGTCCCCACCATAACTGACGAGAAATACACCAATCTTTTACATTTTCTAACCAGTGACGGTACGTGTTTTTGAATTTTTCTGGATGGAAAGCAATGTTTCCATTCATTACATTATCCAACGCTGGTTGCGACAATTCTTTCATTGAAACAAACCATTGCAACGATAATTTTGGTTCAATAACCGCATCAGTACGCTCAGAATAACCGATTTTATTAATATGGTCTTCTACTTTGACCATGTATCCTTTCTCGTCTAATTCTTTCGCAATTTCTTTACGAACTTCAAAACGATCTTTTCCTTCATAATGCAAACCATTTTCATTTAGTTTACCATGATCCGTAAAAATATCAATCGTTTCTAAATTGTATTTTTTTCCTAATTCGTAGTCATTGATATCGTGTGCTGGTGTCACTTTCAAACATCCAGTTCCAAAATCCATCTCCACGTATTCATCTGCAATAATTGGAATACGACGATTTGTTAGAGGAACAATTACTTCTTTCCCATGCAACAAATAATAACGTGCATCATTTGGATTCACACAAATCGCTGTATCTCCTAAAATAGTTTCTGGTCGTGTAGTGGCTATCGTCACCCACTTATCTTCAGAATCCGCAACTTTGTATCGAATATGAAATAATTTAGAATTTACTTCCTTATAGATAACTTCTTCATCGGAAAGCGCTGTAGTAGCTTCTGGATCCCAGTTCACCATACGAACACCTCTATATATCTTCCCTTTTTTATATAAATCAATAAACGTATCAAAAACCGATTCCGAATATTCTTTATCCATGGTAAACGAAGTACGTTCCCAATCACAAGAAGCACCTAATTTCTTTAATTGCTCTAAAATAATTCCTCCATGCTTATCTTTCCATTCGTAAGCATGTACCATGAATTCATCACGCGT
>CANGOF010000109.1 GCA_947455515.1 Flavobacteriia bacterium | reverse complement strand
TATTTTCATGTGGTGTTCACACTTCCAAGTGAATTGAATGGACTTGCTATGTATCATCCGCAAGTAGTGTATGATAGTTTGTTTTCCAGTGCTTGGGATACAATACAATCTTTTGCAAAACAGCAAGGTGTAACTATGGGAATGATTTCCATCCTTCATACCTGGGGACAAACTTTGAGTTTACATCCTCATATTCATTGTATTGTTCCAGGCGGTGGCGTGACTAAAAATGGTGTTTGGAAGAACGTCAGAAAAGACGGTAAGTTTTTATTTTCGGTAAAAGCAATGAGTAAGGTTTTTAGAGCGAAATATATGAAAGAATTACGCTCTAAACTAGAAGTAGACAAATCGTTGAGTGGACAATTATTCTCCAAATCATGGGTGGTATATGCTAAGAAACCTTTTGGAAATGCGCATTCGGTCACAGAATATTTAGGACGCTACACGCATAAAATAGCAATCAGTAATAGTCGTTTACTATCCATTGACAAAGAGAATGTTACCTTCTCCTATAAAGATTATAAAGCAGCGGGTAAAAAACGAACGATGACCTTGAGTAATCGTGAGTTTATTCGTCGATTTTCGCTCCATATTTTACCACGTCGTTTTGTGAAAATCCGCCACATGGGATTTTTAAGTAGCACTTGGAAACGAAAGAAATTAAAGGAGTTACAAAAGAAACTATTGGTAGAAATCCGCCCAAAGGAAAAGCAAACTCTTCATCGAAAATGCCCTTGTTGTAAGAAAGGAACATTAATCACCATCGAAGTTTTTGCAAAACGAGGACCACCAAGTGCTTTTGTTTTCGGCGGGGCCAATAATGCGTTTTCCTGTAAACAGTAGTTTTATGGGTAGGGGACCCATTGTACCTATTTATCACAAAAAGACTTGTTTTTAAAAGGTTACAAGCAAACAAAAAGCCAAGTCGTTCAAACTTGGCTGTAATAATCAAAAATCAATTTTCGAAAAGTCCATAGAATAGGTTTCGTTCAACAGCCCTTTCATCGCTTGTCTTTCAGACACGACGAAAGGTTAGTTGTTAGTGGCTGTTTTTGATTTTTTCGTATTCTTTTTTTCTCTCCAAATAGTTGTTTTTATAATTCATTCCAAAATAACTATCATCATCCTTTTTTACCAATTCAGATTCAAACCACTGATTGTTTTTTTCAAAAAAGGTTATTGCAGAATCAAAATTATTTTCAATTATTAGTAAATCAAAAATTAGTAAAAAGTTTCCATCGTTATTGTTTTTCAATAATTCTTCGAGTGCTGAGTCAATTTTTTTGAATTTATTAAAATAGGGTATAGCAACATTTTGAATGTTTTCTTTTATGCGACTTATTAATTTTTCATTATCATTTTCTACCAAACTATACCAATTTACTTTTAAAAATTCATCGCTCCAATTTTTAAAACCATTCGCATTTCCGCCATCAATATAAGTTCCACCAATTTTATTTTCATAGCCGTAGAAACTTTTTTCCCATTTTTTATATTTTGGAGAGTGAATATTTATATAAATTTCAAATTCAACCGTTTCGTTTCCGTGATTATATCGGTTATTAAAAAAGCTAATATGATATTCAAAAAAGTCATTATTCTTCTTAAACATATTTTGGGACTTCAAAAATTTGAAGTCTTCTTTTTCGAGAAATGGTTTTAAGTAATCTTCAATAACTTTTAGAATTCTTTCTTTTGGATTAAGTTCTGAATGATAATATTTCATTTTAAAGATATTTTTGGTGAAATTGCCACTAACTAGTTTATCAGCGATAAAAATACATTCTTTTTTTTTATTTTATGTTTGTATAACCGCTATAATATTACAAAAGTGCATGTAAATAATTTGCCGTTTCTTTTAATCCAATTTTTCTCAAACTTTGTAAAACCTGAAATTCATTCAAGTCTGGATTTCTCTTATTAAAAACCATTTCTTTAAATGCTTTAATTGCTTGTTCATGATTAAGATCAATAATATCAGTGAGAAAATCATCTGCAGTTTTAGTTTTTATCCCAAATTGTTCTAAATATTCAGTAGGGAAATCTTTTATATTATTGGTTACAATTATTGTTGCATTCGTTTTTATTGCAGCCGCAAGAACATGACAATCTTTTGGGTCTGGCAAGTTTAACGATTTAATGATTGACTTGTAATTTTTAACTAATCCATCTGGGAAAGCTAAATTCGCATTTTCAATCCTCATTCTTGCTATTTTTTCACCGATTCCTTTTCGTTCCATTACCGATTTCCATTCATCGAAAATATGTTCGCTCCATTTCGGAGTGAACAATTCATAATGAGCAAACCAAAATAGTAAATCTCGAATTATAATCGGATAAATAACATTTGTATCTAATACAGCTTTGAAGCGAACACTATGTATCATATAATCCAATTTCTTCATCGAAATTCATAATATCAATGATGCGTTGTTTTTGTACTTCTTTCATTTTTACTTTGTATTTATAAATATCATCTATATTTATTCTACGGTGTTTTCCGACTTTCACGAATTCAATTTCTCCAGTTTCCAATAACTTCACCAAATGTGGTCTAGAACACCCAATTATTTCCGCGGCTTTTTGTGTCGTTACCTCAGTCGCTATCGGAACAATAGAAATCGGAATACCTTCACTCATCGATTTTAATATTTGACCTAATAACTCTACTGCCATCTTTGGTAACACTATTTTTTCGTTACTTTCTTCTATTTCTATTTCGATATTTGATGTTGTGATTCGTTCCATAACAGAATGAATAGTTTGATACGATTTTGTCGCTAATTGTTGATCGGATTTTGATGGTCTTTTTATATTTTCAAAATTTTCCATAACTTTTTCAGATTAATGAATAATCAAATTTAAACGAAATAAACGAAACAAACAAAATATTCGAATGTTTTTCACAGGTCATCAAATGGACTTCGAATCTGTTGTATACTCTTCGTACTCACATGCGTATAAATCTCTGTCGTCTTAGAACTCGCATGACCCAATAACTCTTGGATATACCTCAAATCTGTCCCACTCTCCAATAAATGCGTTGCATACGAATGCCTAAGCCAGTGAAGCGTAACAGGTTTCTGTATCTTAACTTTCTTTATCGCTTGCTGAATGACCTGCTGGAAACTGCGCTCGGAATATTTTGTCCCCGCGACCTGACCTTCAAACAACCATTTTATTGGCTTAAAAATCTTGTAATATTCGCGAAGCATCAAAATGATTTTAGGACTTATCGGAACAATTCGATCTTTTTTTCCTTTCGCTTGTTTGACGATTAATAGATTACGAGCCGCATGAATGTCTTTGAAAGTAAGATTCAGTACCTCACCAGCACGTAATCCACACGCATAGGTAAGCGACAACATGGTGCGATGTTTAACATTCGTTGGGGCATCCAAAATTAGTTTTACCTCTTCTTTGGATAAAACATTAGGTAATTTTTTCTCGCGTCGCGGACGATTGATTAAATCGATATACATCCTTTTATCCTGAACTACCTGGTAAAACAATTTCAAACCATTTACCACCTGATTTTGAAAACTTGCAGAAAGGCGATGTTTAATTACATATTCATTGTTAAACAAGATAACATCGTTGTTATCAATTTCCGAAATGGGTTTCTCATTAAAAAAACGTAAAAAGGTAGAAACCGAATCGTAATAGGTTTGGATAGTACTATCACTATACCTTCGTGCAGTTAAATAATTACGAAAAGAATGTAAATATTTCTCTTGGTCTTCCTTCAATTTAGGTAAACTCTTAAAAGCATTTTTGTTAGGAGATTCGTCGGATAGTAGAACACTCTTTAATTGCATTCCAGAATAATCTAACCAATACCTACCCCGGAGTAATTTAAATAATTCCGTTTTCATTTTAGGGTAATAGGGGGAAGTCCAACAATTTTTACTTGCATTCCATCCAAAATCTGGAATTATGCCTTTTAATTTTTGCGTCAATTCTTCATTTGGCGCATAATAAAATTTAGCAATAGATTTCTCATTATGAACATCTTGTAATAATTTAATCGTTTTCATTTTCACTCTTTTCTTATTTAAGTTAGTGAAAAAGTTGATTTCATCCACAAATTATTCACTCCATTTTCAAATTTTTTAATCTTTAAAAAGCGCTAATTTTCAAATCAGCTAATTTTCAAATTTTCAAATTCTTTCATTACCTTTGCACTCTAAATTACCATACTATGTTTGAAAATTTAACGGATAAGTTTGAAAGAGCCTTTAAAGTATTAAAAGGACAAGGACAAATTACGGAAATTAACGTTGCAGAAACGTTGAAAGAAGTGCGTAGAGCCTTATTAGACGCCGATGTTAACTTTAAAACAGCGAAAGATTTTACTGTTAAAGTAAAAGAAAAAGCACTTGGTAGAAATGTATTAACCGCAATCTCCCCAGGTCAATTAATGACAAAAATCTGTCACGAAGAATTGATCGAATTGATGGGTGGAAACGAAGAGGAAATCAAGTTTCAAGGAAATCCTGGTATTATCTTAATGTCTGGTTTACAAGGTTCTGGTAAAACGACTTTCTCTGGTAAATTAGCGAATTACTTAAAAACTAAAAAGGGAAAAAAACCGTTATTGGTTGCTTGTGACGTGTACCGTCCTGCTGCGATTGACCAATTACACGTATTGGGTGAACAACTTGGTATAGAGGTTTATTCCAATAAAGAAGAAAAAAATCCAGTTACGATTGCTAAAAATGCGATTATTCACGCTAGAAGCAATGGTTTCAATGTAGTTATCGTCGATACTGCGGGTCGTTTGGCGGTAGACGAAAAGATGATGGATGAAATCGAACAAGTGAAATTGGCGATTAATCCTACTGAAACGTTATTTGTGGTGGATTCCATGACTGGTCAAGATGCCGTAAACACAGCAAAAGCATTCAACGATAAAATCAACTTCGACGGAGTTGTATTGACGAAGTTAGACGGAGATACACGTGGTGGAGCTGCAATTTCGATTAAGGCTGTTGTAAACAAACCAATCAAATTCGTTGGTACAGGGGAAAAAATGGACGCAATTGATGTGTTCTACCCGTCACGTATGGCCGATCGTATCCTTGGAATGGGGGATGTTATCTCTTTAGTGGAGAAAGCACAAGAAAACTTCAGCGAAGAGGAAGCACGTAAATTACAACGCAAAATTGAAAAGAACCAATTTGATTTGAATGACTTCTTAGGTCAATTACAACAAATCAAAAAAATGGGGAACGTAAAAGATTTGATGGGAATGGTTCCTGGTATGGGGAAAGCGATGAAAGATGTGGAAATCAAAGACGATGCATTCAAACACATCGAAGCGATTATTCTTTCTATGACTCCGCAAGAACGTACAAACCCTGCGATCATCAACGGTCAACGTAAAAACCGTATTGCAAAAGGTTCTGGTCTGAATGTGGTGGAGGTAAACAAGTTGTTGAAACAATTTGAAGATACCCGCAAAATGATGAAGATGATGAGCAACCCAAAAAACATGATGGGGATGATGAGTAAATTGAAAGGAATGGGAATGAAAGGTTTACCTGGAATGTAATCCTACATGGCTTTAAAACTTAAAAATCCTGTTTTTTCAAAATTTCTATCAACAGTTAGTGCTACTGTAAAAAATAGATATTCAGATTCTGTTGTCAAATCACTCGTAATAAGTTCTACTAAAATTATAGCAGAAGTTAAAGGTTCTTCCCGTTATGATATTGTAATATCTTTTGACGATAAATTCATAAAAACAGCAGCATGCACCTGTCCATACGATTATGGTAATGTATGTAAACATATTGTAAATGTTTTAGTTCATGCGGATGAAGAATGGTGGATAAAAAAACAATTAAATGAAATTCAAGAAATTCCATTTGAAGATTTAGAAAAAATACATCCCTATGATTATACGATAAAAGATGTAGATTTTTCTAAATACGATACGGTTTATTTGTATACTAATTCTTCAGGAATTTCACATTTTCAAAGCCCTTACAGTATCCGAATTTATCATGAAGTTTGCCTCCCAAATCATTTAGAATTAGGGTTTGATTTTCAAACTCGAAATTCACCAGTAATAGTCGATCTAAACGAAGAAAAAAACGAATTAAGACTTCGTTGTCGCTGCGATAAACCAAAATCTAAAATGTGCGAGCATCAAGCTCAAACACTTTATTTGATTGTTGAAAATGAAAAATATAGGGTAAATTTCGATAAAAACAGAAGGAAAAATGCATTACTTCAAAAAGCAGTTGAATATGGTTTAGAGAAAGAGGAAAATCTAGATCAATTTTTTGAGTTAGTGCCACATTTTTATGGTTTTGATGTTAAACTAAAAAAGAAAGGAATTCTTGCAGTTAACAAAAAAACAGTAGATAAACTAAAGGACATTTTAATTCCTAGTTCTAATAAGAAATTAAATTTCAGTGAAATAGAAAGTAATGAAAAAGAGTTTGTAGTATTTAGTTATCATGCTAGAAATGAAAATTTGACGATTCAACTGTATGGAGCGAAATTATCGAAAGATGGCAAAATAAAAAATCCGTTGCTAGAAATTGACTCTGAAAAAGAAATTTTAGGTGCAGATGATGTAAAGAAAATGAAATTTTACACGGCAATTAAACAAATGTCGGGCTATAGAATTTCAAGAAATATGGTTTCTAAATCTGAATTAATCGCCATCAAAGAAATTATTGAAAATCCTTTTAAATTAGACTTCTTTAGACACAACACTAAGAAATCAGATAACATAACTTCTACTTCGATCGAACCAATGCAAATCGATTTTGCTCCAGTTGATTTTTCAATTAAAGTAGAACAAAAAGATGTATTCTACGAAATTAAACCACAAGTATATATTAGAGGCCGACGTTTACCAATGGCTCAATTAGGGGTGAAAATGGATTATTTTTTGTTGGAAAATGGAATATATTACTTAATCGACTCACCTCAATTAATAAACTTTTTAAATTATTTTCATAAACAAGGAGGGAAATTGATAATACATACTTCTCAATATGAGTTATTTAACAATGAAATATTAGATAAAATAGCACAGAGTATTCGAATAGAATATACGTATGTCAAAAAGGCTCCGCCAGCATTACAAAAGGAATTTATTGTCGATAATTCCTTAGAGAAAATTATTTATATCTCGGAAGAAGAATCCTATATTTTGCTGACACCCGCATTTCGCTATGGGGAACATGAAATTCCTATTCTTTCTAAAAAACAAGTATACCTCAAAGATAGCAATGGCGATGAGTACCAACTTGCACGTGAAATAGAAGAGGAGTATAGCATGATCGCAATACTTCAACGTCAACATTATTCCTTTGCAGAACAAGAGGGACAAGAATTTTTCTACATCTCCAAACGTAAGTTTTTGGAAGAAGGCTGGTTCTTGGAAGTGTTCGAACAATGGAGAGATTTAGGATACACAATACTTGGCTTTAACGACATCAAAGAGAATAACTACAACCAACACAAAGCGAAGGTTGGCGTTACGGTTACGAGTGGAATCGATTGGTTTGACACGACGATAGAATTGTCCTATGGAAATCAGGTAGTTTCGCTAAAACAATTACAAAAAGCGGTTAAAAATAAAACGAAATTCATCACCCTAAACGATGGGACTTTAGGGATTCTTCCTGAAGAATGGATTGAGAAATTCTCAAAATATTTGCGTGCCGGAGAGGTGGTGAAAGACCACATTCGTACTTCCAAAATCAATTTCTCCTACTTGGATGAAGTATACGACAAAGAAGTATTATCCTTAGAAACAAAGGCGGAAATTCAATCCTTAAAAGAAAAGGTAAGTTCTTTTAAATCAATCAAAGAAGTTGTAGTACCTAAAGAATTAAAAGCGGAATTACGTTCGTACCAAAAGGATGGTTTAAACTGGTTGAATTTCTTGGATGAGTTCAATTTCGGTGGATGTTTGGCAGACGATATGGGCTTAGGAAAAACCGTCCAAATCATTGCTTTCATCTTAACCCAACGCAAACATAAAAACAAGAATACAAATTTGGTGGTGTTGCCAACTTCCTTGATTTTTAACTGGCAACAAGAACTTCAAAAATTTGCTCCTAGTTTAAAGGTTCATACCATTTACGGTGCAGATCGCGAAAAGAATGTAAAAGAACTTTCCAAGTACGAAGTGGTAATCACTTCTTATGGAACCTTACTTTCAGATGTGCATCACCTCAAAGAGTTTATGTTTAACTACATTTTCTTAGATGAATCCCAGGCAATTAAAAATCCGGATTCACAACGGTATAAATCGGTACGTTTACTGAAATCGCGCAACAAAATTGTGATGACTGGTACTCCGATTGAAAATAACACCTTTGATTTATATGCACAGTTATCTTTTGCTTGTCCTGGATTATTAGGTACGCAAACGCATTTTAGAGAGGAATTCTCCACACCAATCGATAAGTACAAAGACATTGAGCGCGCCCAAGAATTACAACGAAAAATCAATCCATTTGTACTTCGAAGAACCAAAGTACAAGTTGCGACGGAACTTCCCGACAAAACAGAGATGGTATTGTATTGCGAAATGGGGCAGGAGCAACGCGATGTTTACGAAAGTTACAAAAAAGAAATGCGCGATTACCTCCAAGCATCTACCGCGAAAAAGAAACACATGGATTCGATGTATATGCTTGCTGCACTTACTAAATTGCGACAAATCTGTAATTCCCCAGCCTTATTAAACGAAGAGGAATATTACGGAAATGATTCTGCGAAGATCCGTGTACTTATGGAAGAAATCAAAGAAAAACACCGTTATCATAAAATTCTAGTATTTAGTCAGTTTGTAGGTATGCTCGACCTCATAAAAACCGAATTAGAGCACGAAGATATTCCTTTTGCTTACTTAACTGGTCAATCGAAAAAACGAGAAGAAATTGTC
>CANGOF010000108.1 GCA_947455515.1 Flavobacteriia bacterium | reverse complement strand
GTGCGTATGCTGTTTCTTTGTAGTCCACAGTGTCATCATCGTAGAGTTCTAACAACACTTGGAAGGCATCCAGTGATGTACTGATTTTTGTTTTCTTGTAGTTGCCAGTTTTGTATTTCAACGTGATTTCTGGCATGTTAGACTTGTAAGTTTTCATAGTATTATAGTTTTTATTGTTGTTTTGTGAAAAGACCCACCCTACCTACACTGTATATACTGACTGTATGGTAATTGTGTAAAACATGAATATTCGTGACTTTTCGGTCATGATACATGATAAGGAAATTCTGTTGAATCTTGCTGTTAGAATCAAAGAACTACGCAAAGCTAAGGGGGTGACACAAGAAGAGGTGTACAACGCTACTGGTGTACATATTGCACGTGTAGAACAAGATAAACGCGATGTTTCTTATACTACCTTACGGAAGCTATCCGCGTATTTTCAGGTTAGTCTTGCTGTTTTTGATTGAGGAAGCGACTATGTTAGATGAAACTTATTCGAAATATTTATTGGTTTACAATTAACTTTCGTGTTTCTATTCCGTTTGTAGTTTTTACAGAAATTAGATATACTCCATCCTTATCCATTTTCAAAAGTAATTTACCATTTTCAGCGTGTGCGTTTGTAATTGTTTCTCCAAAAAGATTTAATACACGGATTTCAGAATTCATTTCATCTGTTAAAACTGTAAATTCTCCATTGGAAGGATTGGGATAAATAGATAAGGGATTAAAATTTGATGATATTGTACTAATGGATGTAGTTTTTATTGGACATAAATAGGTTGGTCCAACCTCACATGAATCCAATGGGTAATTCGTAATTTTTCCACTGTCGTATTGGTCGCAACCTACATCTTTTAACGTTACAGTTGCTGGTCTTGCTTTCCCGTCAATGTCAAAAAGAATATTTGAATCAGTATTTATTCCAGAAATAGAAAGCATTGCAGGATAGTTTGAAGATGAAGATGCAATTGCGGGGCTAGTCGAGGACAAACTATAATACTTATTAGAGTTTTCAACTAATAGAGGATTGGTGTTTTTCATACCAGAAGCTATTGTAAACCCTAAATTTCCTTGGTAAATATTACCTGTGAAACTTTGACCTGAATTTGTTCCGGAATATATAACCGTAGAATCAGAATAGAAAATGTTATTAGCCCAAGTACAGTTTGTTAATCCACTTGCTATTTTTATATCAGAACATTTATAGAATGTATTATGAACGAAATTAAAGTTGTCACCATAACCTTTTCCGACATATTCTAAAATTATTGGTGCCGTACCTCCTCCAGGTAAGTTGTGGTTTTGATTGGTTCCAGCCTGTTGAAAATAATTATTATAACAATAAATATTATTTGATTGTTTACATCGAATACCGCCTGATCGTATGAAGAAATTGGAATAAGCAACATTGTTATCTCCATTTCTAAAGCTAAACATTGCATCTGGATTATTGATCATGGTGTTGTATCGTAAGCAATTTTCTTTAGATTTTACAGAAATGGCTTCGCTGTCGCCATTACCTGTATCTTCAAAATAGCAATATTCAACTACAGTTCTTGAAATATAGGTGGAGTAAGCGCTATCTCCAATTCGGATACATTCATTCCCGTAATCACCACCAAAACCGGGCATGTGTTTAAAAGAACAATAACGTATCGTATTATAACCAGGAGTTGAAGAGTTAGGGATAATTTGTACCATATCACCTGTCCCACCATGGTTCACTAGATTTGTGGCTGGTTTATTTTGAAAATTACAATAGGTTACAAGATTATATTGTCCTGAAATAAGTATCATGTGAGTGGCGTCATAACCATTAAAATTTAATTGGGATAACTCATTGTTATTCCCATTTACAGTAATTAGACTGCCTGTAATTGTCCCTGAAGTAAACTGAAAACCATTAAAAGAGATATTATTTCCATTAATAACAATTGAATTTGTTCCGTTTAAAAATACTTCCCCTTTATTTTGCGCTTGAATAGTAATGTTACTCACATCCACAACAAGTGAGTTGTTTAAATAAGTTCCATTTTTTAATGTTAAAGTATCTCCCGCATTTGAGTTCTTCGCTGCGCTTTGCAAATCTAACAGATTAGTAACAATTTGATTTTTAGCAGAAACAAAGGTTAATGTTGCAAATGTCAATACATTAAGTAAGAATAATTTCATTTGTAAATAGAAAAATAACAGGGTTTATGGATGTGTATGAAATGGTTGCTTTACTTTATATTTTCTAATGAAAATCAACTCTTACTTCTCAATCTCCATCTTATGGTGATCAAAATCAACCTCTTCATCATAGATGTCAAAGAAAGGTTCTTTGAAAGATTTAGTTGTTACCTTACGTTCCAAGGATAATAACAAGGCTGGTAAAATAATAAGGTTGGTAATCATTCCAACTAATATGGTGATAGAAACCAATAAGCCTAAGCCTTTTGTACCACCAAATTGCGAGAATACAAACATGATAAATCCAAAGAATAAGATAACAGAGGTATAGAAAATTCCAAGTCCAGTTTCACGAACAGAGATGAGTATCGATTTTTTGATATCCCACGTATGTGCGCGAAGTTCTTGACGGTATTTTGCAAGAAATAAAATGGCATTATCTACCGTGATCCCTAAAGCAATACCAAACACTAAAAGTGTAGATGGTTTTAACGGGATTTGGAAATACCCCATGATTCCTGCCGTAAATAACAAGGGAATAATATTTGGTATCATCGAAATTAAGATAATTCGGAACGATCGGAATAAGAAAGCCATTAATAAGGCAATCGATAGAATCGCGAAAATCAAACTTTGCACCAAGTTAATAAAGAGGTATTTTGTACCTTCTGAAACCACAACAGAAGTACCAGTGAATGTTAAGTCGTAGTATTCTTGGTCGATCGCTTCTCGTAAAATGGATTTAAAATTTGCTTTGTTTTTATACGTATCAATTTTACTCGGGTCTAAATCAAATTCTGTCTGTAAGTCTTGATTTCCTTTGGATAGTATCGCTGTAACATTATTGAAAATCCAAGGGTATTCGTATAAAAGGGTGTCAACCAAATCCTTTCTGCCTTTAAATGCTTTTTTGAAAGTAGTTTCGACTTGTTGTTTTTCTGGGTTTAATATATTATCCACTTTAATTTTAAGAGCGTCTACTTTTTTAGAAACATCATATGATCCCAAGTCTTTCATTTGTAGTCGGATACGGAGTGAATTGTTTGTCGTGTCTACTAACTCTTTGATAGACATACTTCCACTATTTACGTTGTTAATGTCAGTCTCGTCAAAATATTTCTTTAATCGTAATTTGTCACGCGTAGATATTAAGGTGTAATGCGAGGAGTCGTTGTCAAAATAAGCCATATTAATAGACTTGATGAAATTCACTATCGACAAACTTTTAGAGAATAACGTGTCTTTAGCAAATTCATTTTGAATCGCATCTACTTTTCCAAGTGTTTCATTGGAGAATAAACGGCCTTTCTCTTTATAATTGATTAGGATTTCAAACGGTATAGAACCGCCAAAGTTTTTCTCAATAAATTTTAAATCTAGTAAAATCGGGTCGTCTTTGGGTAAGTCGCTTGTTACATTTCCGGTTGCAGTAATCTTCGTCATTCCGTAGATACTTATGATAACAACTACAATAGAAGTGATATATACGACTTTTCTGTATTTAGAGATAATGATGATAATGTATTCAATAAAACCTTGAGAATATACTTTGTATAAATGTTGTAAATGCCTTTCTTTCGGAGGGTTTGAATACGAAGCCATTATAGGAAGTATGCAAATTGAAAGCGCAAAAACAACCATAATATTTAAGCTGGAAATGATCCCAAATTGAGCTAATTTTTCTGAACTTGTGAAGGTGCAAAATCCAACAGCAGTTGTTAAGTTTGTCAAGAAAGTAACCGAGCCAATACGCTTAATCATCGTATATAAAGCACGGATTTTATTTTTATGTAATACGTATTCTTGATGGTAGCGTGTAACTAAAAATACACAGTTAGGTACCCCAATCACAATCAAAAGTGGCGGAATCAATGCCATCATAATCGATAATTGAAAGTTGAATAATGCGATACTTCCTAATGCCCAAATGACCGATACAAATACCACCAAATTACATTGCATTACTATCCGGAATGAACGGAAGAAAATATAAAGCAATAAAGACGATGCTAATACAGAAAGACCTAAGAAAATGTACATTTCATTGACTATGCGTTTGCCAATAACAACCCGCATATGTGGAAGTCCTGCAAAGTGCGGTTTTCCGAAGTATATTGAATAGGATTCTACTAATTTTTCAATTTCAAAAACTACCTTAGATTTCTTTTTATCTGCAAGGTATTTCTCATCCATTCCTATTAAAAGCAATGATACTTTGGTTTTGTCGTTATATAACAAGCCATTATACAAAGGGTTTTGCTTTACTTCTTTACGGATAGAATCAATTGATTTTTCATGAAATGTTGAATCGGAAAAAATCTTTTGAATTTCAAATCGTTCCTCCGTTTTATTATTAATAATTTTATATAATGTTGCTTCTGAGATGACACTTTCAACACCGCTTATTTCTAAAATTTTATAAGCTAAATCTTGCCATTTTACAAAGTTTTTCTCTGTATACAAAGAATCGGCATGGATTGCAATTGCAAGCGTAGAACCATCTTCTCCAAATTGCTCCTTAAATTTTAAATAATCCGCTTGTGGCTGACTGTCTTTTGGTAAAGTATTACCGTATTTATTGTCTACCTTTAATGAAGTAACTGCAAAATATCCAAAAAACACCGTAAGTATAATGACAATCGCTATGATAAATAGACGATTACGTAAAATTATACTTGCTAATGAATTCCACATTATTACTTGATTTTTTGAACTATCAGCACAATAATACCAATAATTTATGACTTTGTGGGTAGTTTTTTTGTACATTTCGTCTTTTTTTAATGAAAAAATATTCTCCATATATCCTCTTATTTGAATCTATGAAAACGCTCATAATCGCTCTTGTATTTGGTAGTTTGTTTGTAAAATGTACTACTGTCAAAAAAGAACCAACCACTTTTTATGGTGCTGAAAATAAGTTGTTCAACTATGTGGGTAGGATAGATTTCTCGGATAAATTTGCTCCTCGTTTTTGGGCACCAGGCGTTTATATTCAAGCAAATTTTACTGGTCCTTTTTGTGAAATTGAAATAAATGACGAAGGATTTTTAAAGGAGGTTACGGAGCATAACTACATTGAGGTTGTGATAGATTCTTTGCCAGTGCGACGCATTCATTTGACAGGAAAAAGCAACAAACTAATTATTGCTCGAAACTTAAGTAAAGGAAAACATTCCATTACGATTTGTAAAACTACCGAGACAAAGATTGGGTATTTAGAATTTATTGGATTACGTGTAGAAAAGTTGTTTCCATTTAAAAAGAAAAAGCGTCGAATTGAATTTATCGGTGATTCCATGACTTGTGGGAATGGAATGGATAATGATTCCATTCAATGTGGTGAACGCCATTGGTTTGATCAACATTGTGCATATATTAGTTATGGTCCAAGTTTAGCGAGAAGGTTCAACGCCGATTGGATGCTGACTTCCGTCTCTGGTTACGGAATGTCTCGTAGTTGTTGCAATAACGACAAAACGATTCCTGAAATCTATGACTATACGGATTTATCCCAATGCTCAATAAAATGGGATAAAAAAAACTATCGACCAGATTTGATTTCTATTTGCCTTGGTCAAAATGATGGAAAACAAAAAATCGAATTATTTACTTCGACCTATTTAAAATTCTTGAAAAAACTACGTAAAGAGAATCCCAAAACAACGCTTTTAATTTTAGATAGTCCCATGGCGAAAGAAAGTTTCAAGCCTTATTTGGATAGTATGTTGAATCTCGTTTATAAAAAGTTTAACGATAAAAACACCATTTTGTATTTATATAAAAAACGTTATTGTAGAGGATGTGTAGGGCATCCAGATAAAGTGGAGCACGAATTACTAACCGAAGAATTGTATGCATTTTTAAGCCCGAAGTTGAAATGGTAAGCAAAGATTTATCGAAGTGTTCTATGATAAGTATACATGAGCCTTAGTAAAATAATAATCTAATCTTCCAAACCATTTTATTATCTTTACTTTCTAAAATAATCCATCAACAATGTCTGAAGAACGTACTGATATCAAAGATTTAGGTGAATTTGGCCTAATCGATACCCTAACCAAAAACTTTACTACGCATGTATCTACGACCTTAAAAGGCGTTGGCGATGATGCTGCTGTAATATCTATTTCCGAAACGGAAGCAATGTTGGTGTCGACAGACATGTTGGTTGAAGGGATTCATTTTAACTTGATGTATACGCCATTAATGCACTTGGGATACAAATCCGTAGTTGTGAATTTGTCCGATATCTATGCAATGAATGGTAAACCGAATCAGATTACGGTTTCGTTTGCTGTATCCAGTCGTTTTCCTTTGGAAGCTTTAGAAGAGTTATATGCAGGAATAAAAAAAGCGTGTGATTTTTACCAAGTGGATTTAGTAGGAGGGGATACTACTTCTTCTTTGTCAGGATTAGTAATTAGTATTACAGCACTTGGAACCGCAAATAAAAAAGACATTGTGTACCGTGGCGGTGCAAAAGAATACGATCTATTAGTTGTTTCTGGTGATCTTGGAGGTGCCTACATGGGCTTACAGTTGTTAGAACGTGAACGTGAAGTGTTTAAAGCGAATCCAAACATTCAACCTGATTTAGATGGACACGATTATTTGTTAGAACGTCAATTAAAACCGGAGGCAAGAAGAGATGTGATTTCGTTTTTGAAAGAATTAGAGGTGGTACCAACTTCGATGATTGATATTTCGGATGGCTTGGCTTCTGAGTTGTTTCATATTTGTAAGGCAAGTAATGTCGGTTGCACTGTTTACGATGACCGCGTTCCTTTAGATGCTAAAACTTCAATGGCTGCTATCGAATTTAATATAGATCCTATTACCGCTGCGTTAAATGGTGGTGAAGATTATGAATTGTTATTTACAGTCAAACAAGAAGATTACGAAAAAGTAGCTGCGAATCCTAATTTCACTGTGATTGGTCACATAACGGATCGTGCAAGTGGTTTGAATTTAGTAGATAAGCATGGAGCGGTTGTACCAATGCAAGCGCAAGGTTGGAATCATTTTGAATAATTAAATGCAAAAAAATATAGTATTTCTTTTATTCCTTTCTTTGTTAGTAAGTTGTGGAGAGCCTACCAAGGAGTTGAGTTCAGACAAATTGAATAAGGTTGGAAAATTGACCAATGATGATTTGTTTAACGGAATCAAAATCGACCGTTTTTTGACTGAAAATAAAAATCAACCTATCGAGTCGAATCAACTTTTCTTGCAAGCGGTTGACTTTTATCGTAACAAGAAATTGTTTGGTCAAGCAGAAGAAAAATTTACACAATCTATTTTAGAATTTCCGACTGGAAATACCTATTTTGAATTGGGGAATCTATATTTAGACACGAAACAATTTGACAAATCAATCAAAGCATATCAGTTGGCAGAACAATTAGATTTTCAGCCCGTTTCTTCCATTTTGTACAACCTTGCTTGTGTATACTCTAAATTGCATAAAGAAGAATTAGCTGCTAAATATTTAGAAAGCGCTTTGATTGCTGGTTATTCCAATATTGATAACATTAAAAAAGACAAAGATTTAGCCTATTTTAGAGATTCATACTATTTCGAACGTTGTTACCAACGTGGTTTATTAGGAATTGGAGATCCAGATAAATTAATGTGGCAACAATATGTTCAGCAATTTCCAGTTTCCAAATTACCTTTGAATTTAGACCCTTTCATATCAGAAAGTGTTTACAATAAAGATAATACCATCTCTTACGAATTTGAGAAGTATGTTTCCGAAATGAGAAGTGCTCGATTTTCTCGAGATACTGGCAAAGAATTTTACTTTTTAGCAAAGATTTTTAGTAATGAAAATTACACAGCATTAGTCTATTTGATAAGGGATTACTATACTGGTTGTGCGGTATATAAATTAGCAACTTATGATCGAACTGGTAAGTTGATTGATAAACGTGAGATTGGAGGAAGAACGTTAATAGATTCGCCGATGAAAACAGCTTTAATTGATTCTAAAAATAGTGTACATATTAAGAAGTATGCGGTTAAGTACGAGAAAGAATTTGAGTTAGGGATGTCTTACAATGAAGAAAATAAATTACTATCTAAAGAATTTATTGGTTCAGAAGAATTATCAATAAACGCTTTAGGTATTATCGAAAGTAAAGGGTGATTTTTTGATAATAATTTCAGCGATTACAAGATTGATTATCCAACTTCCATATGCGATAAAGATGTATTTAACGTTTGGATGTAAATCAATCTTCATCATTCCGATTAGAAATGCTAAAAAACGAAGTGTAAATGCACTTAGTGTTAAAGCATAACTACGTATCATGAATTTTTTGTGGGTGATCAGGGTGTTTTTGAGAATGGCACGCAATCCAAGATAAGTAAATAGCAACCATAATAGTGTTTGTGTCACAAAACTAACCTGTGCAATGTAGCCACCATTTGCACGAAAAGACATAATCAAAACAGCAGGAAAAGTAATGAAAATGAATCCAACATACAAATACCCTAAAATACGATGAAGTTTAGGGTATTTTTGGTATGAGATAAGGAATTGTAATCCTCCTGAAATGTAAATTAAAATCCCTGTAAATACATGGATGTAAAAACTGTATTTCCAGCTTTTTAATTTATAAATAAATTGTTTTGTTTGCAGAAAGTCGACATGTTTATCAAACCCAATATATAGGTAGGAGATATTAAAAAGTAAAATACTTGTTATAAGAAGAAAAAGAGTAAATAGTATTTTTTTTAGCATGTAAAATTAATACATGTTGGTGAAATTTGAGGAATCGAATTCATTCATTAGAGAATGTTCACTGACACTATCCCACTAAGTGTGTAAACACGATTTTTAGTTAGTTATTCTATCCTCAAAAATAATTAAAAATTGGCCATATATTGTTCCCCATTCTCTAATAGGCATTGTCCATTTTTTAGTAGACTCATTAACAGCTAAATAAACGGAT
>CANGOF010000107.1 GCA_947455515.1 Flavobacteriia bacterium | reverse complement strand
TTGGCTGACTTTGTGGTAGGGGATATGTCAAACGAAAACTATGCGAAAATCGATTTACATAAAAACTATGTAGATACGATTACCTTAGTTTCTGCGTCTGGTAAACCAATGCAACGCGAAGCAGACTTGATCGACGTTTGGTTTGATTCCGGTTCGATGCCGTATGCACAATGGCATTATCCATTTGAAAACAAAGAATACATAGACAATCACGCTAGTTTCCCAGCAGACTTTATCGCGGAAGGAGTTGACCAAA
The DNA here is from genome assembly GCA_947455515.1 of Flavobacteriia bacterium. GTDB lineage: Bacteria > Bacteroidota > Bacteroidia > Flavobacteriales_D > Crocinitomicaceae > CANHVK01. The sequence continues at coordinate 9,117 of CANGOF010000107.1, read as the reverse complement.
CACGTGGATGGTTCTATACCCTTCACGCAATTGCGACGATGGTATTCGACAAAGTAGCTTACAAAAACGTTATTTCTAACGGATTGGTGTTAGACAAAAACGGACAAAAAATGTCAAAACGTTTGGGGAATGCTGTGGATCCATTCACGACTTTAGATAAATTTGGTCCAGATGCGACACGTTGGTACATGATTACCAATGCGCAACCATGGGACAACTTAAAATTTGACTTAGACGGAATTACAGAGGTGCAACGTAAATTCTTCGGAACATTATACAACACCTATTCCTTCTTTACACTGTATGCGAATATCGATGGATTTGATTATGCTGCAGCAGATTTAGATATTAACGAGCGACCAGAAATTGATCGTTGGATTATCTCACAACTTCATTCCTTAATCCAAAATGTGGATGAAGCGTATGAGACATTTGAACCAACCAAAGCAGGTCGTTTGATACAAGATTTCGTGACAGATCAATTATCGAATTGGTATGTACGTTTGTGTCGTAGAAGATTCTGGAAAAGTGATGATTCGAAAGATAAATTGTCGGCTTACCAAACATTGTATACGTGTTTGGAAACAGTTTCCATTTTGGGCGCGCCAATCGCACCTTTCTTTATGGATCAACTATTCAGCGATTTAAATGCAGTTACGAAACGTCACGATGTGATTTCTGTACATTTAGCAGATTTCCCGAAAGTGAATACAGCACTGATTGACACCGCATTAGAAGCACAAATGGACATCGCACAACGCGTTTCTTCCTTAGTGTTAGGTATTCGTAAGAAAGAACGTATTCGTGTACGTCAACCACTACAAACGATTATGGTTCCCACTTTAAATCAAACATTCTCTGACAACATTACGCATGTGAAAGAGTTGATTTTATCGGAAGTAAACGTGAAAGAATTGCGTTTGTTAGAAGAAGGAAGTGGTGTATTGGTGAAAAGCATCAAACCAAACTTTAAAACGATTGGTCCGAAATACGGTAAACAAATGAAGTCCATCGCTGCGTTGGTCGGTAAAATGACCGCTGATGACATTGCTGCTGTGGAGAAAAACCAAGGTTGGTCTGGTGATATCGATGGAGAAAACATCGTGTTAGACATCAACGACTTTGAAATCTTAGCACAAGACATCCCAGGATGGTTGGTAAGTACCGAAGGAGGATTAACGGTTGCCTTAGACATCACAATCACAGACGAATTGAAATCGGAAGGTATTGCGCGTGAGTTAGTAAACCGCGTACAAAATTTACGTAAAGATTCAGGTCTGGAAGTGACGGATAAAATCAGATTGACCGTAGAATGTGCAAGTGAAATTCAAGCTGCCATTGCACAGAATGAAGAGTATGTTTGCAACGAGGTATTAGCAACTGAAATTTCATTTGGTTCATTTGACGGAGAAGCGTTAATCGTGGATTTAGTCGAAGAAGGAGATGCAAAGATTGGGTTGGTGAAGAGTTAATTTTTTACAATAATCATTTTGAAACTAAACTTTTTTTAAATAACTTTAGTAGAGATTATATACCCAATCGATATGACTAATTCAACATTAAAATTTGAAATCAATTCATTGCCTTTAGAAATGCGTTCTGAAGTTGCTGATTTTATTGCCTTTTTGAAAAATAAAGTAAAAAATTCTCCTTCGTTGAAAGAAAGAGAATTTGGTTTTGCAAAAGGTAAAATTTCAATATCGGATGATTTTGATGCACCTTTAGATGAATTTAAAGAATATATGTAGTGGAGTTTTTACTTGACACTCATACGTTTTTATGGTTTGCATCTGGGGATGAAAAACTACCGATACACATTCAAGAAAAAATTAAAAATCTTAAAAATTCTTGTATTGTTAGTGTAGCTAGTATGTGGGAAATTAGTATCAAACAACGACTAGGAAAATTAAACCTGCTGAGCTGGATTTGTAATCCTGCTCAATTCTATTAAAATACTTTCCGTTTCCCCTTGCAATAAACCCTCTTTTTTCTTAAATTCAAGGTATGAATGAAATAAATACCAACACGAATTCCATTATTTTTCAAGCAAGCAATGGGGCTTTAGAATTAAGAACCGATTCAGATATTGAAACAATTTGGGCAAGCAAAAAACAAATTTCCGAAATTTTCGAAATAGATAGATCTGTTGTTTCAAAGCATATAAAAAGAATATTTACAGATAATGAATTAGATCAAAAAGTGGTGTGTGCAAAATTTGCACACACCACTCAACATGGTGCAATTAAAGAGAAGCAACAAAATACTATAATTGAATATTATAATTTAGATATTATACTTGCAGTAGGTTATCGAACAAACTCAAAAATAGCGATACAATTCCGTCAATGGGTAACGCAAACGTTAAAACAACATATCACAAAAGGTTTTACACTTAATGAATCTCGCATTCAACAAAACAAAGAATTATTTCTAAAAACAATCGAAGATTTAAAAATATTGACTGAAAACACTTCCATGATTGAATCGGGAGATTTATTGTCCTTGATTGAGGGTTTTTCAAACACATGGTTTTCATTAGATAAATACGATAAAAGTATATTTCCAACCATCGGTACAAAACAAGAATTGTTGGTTAACGCTTCTGATTTATTGCACGACATTCAGTTGCTAAAACAAGATTTAATTCAAAAAAATGAAGCAACGGAACTATTCGCTCAAGAAAAACAAAAAGGGAGTGTACAAGGGATTTTAGGTACTATTTACCAAACTATTTTTGGAAAAGATGCATACGAAACTATCGAAGAAAAGGCAGCACATTTACTCTATTTCATTGTAAAAAATCATCCGTTTAATGATGGCAATAAACGTAGTGGTGCGTTTGCTTTTATTTGGTATTTGAGAAAAGCAGGGATTTCTTTTGAATCGAAGATTAATCCCGCCGCTTTAACTACCCTAACACTATTGATTGCTGAATCAAATCCTTCGGAAAAAGATAAAATGATAGGGATTGTTTTATTATTATTGGGAGATAAAGAGTAAGCAACTAATTCCCCAACAAGCCTTTTAACAACTTTACTTCATCTTCTAAAGCCGTATTTATTTTTCTTTTTCCCATTGCACTAACTCCTCTTTTTTCTTAAATTCAATAGGAAATAGAAAAAAAGAAGCATGCAATTAGAAATTATTCAACAAAAGATTTACGAAGTAAGAAGACAAAAAGTGATTTTAGATTTTGTTCTAGCAGCATTATTTGAAGTAGAAACAAAGCGATTAAAGAAGCTGTCAGAAGAAATATCAATCGTTTTCCGAGTGACTTTATGTTTGAACTTACAAGAGATGAAAATAATTTTCTAAGGACGCAATTTGCGTCCTTAGAAAATGGTAAAGGAATAATTTGATTTTGAACGATTGAAAGAAAAAACTTTTATCTTTGGTTTACTATGCTTAAACTAATTGAAGATCGAATAACAGAAATAATTTCGCTTTGCAAATCGCATCATGTAGTTTCTATTGCTTTATTTGGTTCTGCTGCCAAAGATTCAATGCATGAAGAAAGCGATGTTGATTTTTTAGTTCAATTTTCTGAAGAAATAGATGTGTTGGATTATGCTGATAATTACTTTAGTTTATTAGATAATTTAGAAAAAATTGTTGGTAAAAAGGTAGATTTAATTTCCATCAAATCCTTAAAAAATCAAATTCTTATTGAAGATATTGAGCGTTCAAAAGTTGTATTGTATGCAGCATAAAATATTAAAATACCTACTTGATATTGAAAGTGTCATTCTCGAAATTGAAGCTATAAAAATCAAATCAGAAAACAATTTCGCCAATTTTATGTCAGATATCATATTACAACGGGCAATCGAAAGAGATTTAGAAATAATCGGAGAGGCTATTCGTAAAATTGTGGAAATTGAACCAAGCATTCAAATTTCTGCATCTAAAAACATCATTGGGTTAAGGAATATTATTTCTCATGCGTATGATTCTGTAGAGCCAGAAATGATTTGGGGGATAATTCAAAAAAATATTCCTGTTTTATCCAATGAAATAAAGATGATAAAATCAAAATAAGTTAGAATTCTCCTGATTTTGACCTCCATCTACTTTATTTCCCCCTTCATCGATTTTATTGCGAATCCTCCTTTTCCTTTTCTTATCTTTAATAATTCTTAATAATAATTACGTATGATTTTTCGCTTTTTAATTTTTATTGCCATTTGGATATTGGTTGATTTATATGTTTTTCAAGCAATGAAAACGGTTTTTACAGGACCCAAAGCGGTCTATGTAAACTATGCCTATTGGTTGTTTGATATCGTATTAATGGCGATTATTTTTTACGTTGGTGCCTCTGGTAAGTTTGCAGGCGGTCCTCCAAAAGGCGGAAGTTACATCATGGGATTGGCCATTCTTTCTTTAGCTCCAAAAATCATCGTTACTCCATTTTTGTTGATAGAAGACATCGTTCGTTTAATCCAAGGTGGATATGTAGGCATCCAAAAAATGCGTCATGTGGTTGGTTCGGATGACTTACACATGTGGGGTCGACGAAAATTTGTGAGTCAAATCGCTTTGGGTGTTGCTGCAATTCCATTCGTAGGAACGGCTTGGGGAATGATCAAAGGAAAATACGATTACCGCGTGCATAAAGTAAAAATTGCATTTAAAGATTTACCTGATGCTTTTCATGGATTTAAAATCACGCAACTTTCGGATATACACTCTGGTTCGTTGGATGATGTGGCAGCAGTTCGAAGAGGAATTGAACTCGCCAATGCACAAAAAAGTGACATCGTTGTTTTTACGGGCGACTTGGTAAATAACGTTGCAACCGAAATGGATCCCTGGATAGAACATTTTTCGCAATTAGATGCGCCACACGGAAAGTTTTCCATCTTAGGGAATCATGACTATGGCGATTATGTGCAATGGCCTTCAGAAGCAGCGAAAGCTAAAAATTTGCAAGATTTAAAAGATGTCCATGGTAAAATCGGTTTCCGTTTGTTATTGAATGAAAGTTTACATTTGGAAAAAGACGGTGAAAAAATCGCGTTGATTGGAGTGGAAAACTGGGGGAAACGCGGATTTGTGAAACATGGAGATTTGGATAAAGCCATTGCTCCGATTGAAGATTCAACGTTCAAAGTATTATTATCCCACGACCCGTCCCATTGGGAAGCAGTTACAGTACCTCATCCTAAAAAAGTACATTTGACGTTAGCAGGTCATACACACGGAATGCAATTTGGGATTGAAATACCTGGAATCAAATGGAGTCCTGTGAAATACATCTACCCACAATGGGCGGGCTTATATCCAAAAGAAGGTCAGTACATCTATGTAAACCGTGGATTTGGCTTTTTAGGTTTCCCTGGAAGAGTTGGTATTTTACCTGAAATTACGGTGATTGAGTTGGTGAAAGGGTGATTACATCACATTTCGCTTATTGTTTTTCTTTTTTGATTTCATTTGATCTGAAAGGGATTCTTTCAAGCTTACGAAGTCAGATAAAATAAAGAAAACTGTTGTAAATGAAAGTATTACTTCAAGTAACACAACAAATTTAGATGCTACCGATATAGGCATTAAATAACCATATCCGAAAAATGAGAAATTTAAGACACTAAAATACCAGAACTCAAATATCAATTCATAATGCGAAAAATGTTTGTTGACCCCGACAAAACAATTGTGGTCTACTTTGTACAAACACATGTAATCAACACTAAATGATAATATTACCATAAAAATGTTGATTAACATAAACCTCAAATATCCATTATATGGGATGTTATTTTCGGAAATATGAAGAATTTTTTTGTAACTGAAATAAATAAAATAAGCAGCCTTGAAAAATGCTAATACGTCAATCAGTGCCAAAGTCCACTTATAATGAAAAAAGTCCTTCTCATCTATGTAAAAGATTAGGAGGCCAAACCCCATTATCATTAAATACTTGACAATTAAATCTTTGTATCTCATTTCTGCAATTTAATATTAATCTTCAAATTCATCAAAATCATCTGATTTACCTAAACTTTCTTTTTTCTCAACGCGTTTTTTCTCCGTCCAATAATAAATACTTGGTAGCAAAATTGGCGCAAAAATCATTGTACTTATCAGTCCTCCAATAATTACCGTTGCTAATGGTCGCTGTACATCCGAACCAATACCGTACGAAATAGCTGCAGGAACTAATCCCATAACAGCCAAAGTGATTACCATAATTCGCACATTAATTTGTTCTACAGAAGAATCTAAAATAGCATTAAATAAACTCAATTTTCCTTCTTCCTGCTTGAGTTTAAATGCCGAGACAAAGAGAATTCCTGTCATGATGGCGATTCCAAATAGCGAAACAAATCCTACCCCTGCAGAAATATTGAAATAATACCCTCTAAATAAAAGGAAACAAACACCTCCAGGCAAAGAAAATAACACACAAGACATTGCTAAGGAAGCATCTCGTAAGTCCCCTTTGTATAACATGATTAGTATAATAAATACCCCTATTAATACTAATGGAACAATGACTAATAAACGGGAAGAAGCACGTTCTAAATTTTCAAATTGACCACCGTACATTAAACGATAACCTCTTGGAATACTAATTGTATGTTCAATTTTCTTTTGCAATTCTCTTACAAAACTACCTTGGTCCCTGTTTTTGATATTTGTACGCACCGTAATCATTCGTTTACTACCATAATGGTATATGTTTGTTTGTCCTTGAACAAAATGCACATTCGCCAATTGACTTACAGGAATCATCGAACCACTTATAGAAGGAATTTGAAGGTTTTTAATATCATCAATTGAATTTCTGTATTGAGGTAAAAATCGAATCACAATATCGTATCTTTTGTAGTTGTCATAGAGCGTTGAAATTGTTTTACCACCAATTGCAGCTTCAATCATATTTTGGATGTCGGCAATGTTAATTCCATAACGAGCAGCAGCTGTCCGGTCAATATCAATCGCCAGTTGATCTTGCGGACCTTCTTGTTCTATGTTTACATTATCGCTACCACGAGTATTATTGACAATTTCAACGATACTATCTGCTTTTTGACGCATCACAGTCAAATTATCACCCACAATAGAAACAGCTAAATCCGCAGCAGAACCAGTTACAATTTCCATTACTTGGTCAATAATCGGTTGACCCGAATTTATTGAAACACCGGGTAAATTCTTTTTTAAGTCATCCTTAATTTTTGAAACTAAGTCTTTTTTAGAAATTTTATCGCTCCATAAATCGTAATTTTTCAACCCAATTAAAATTTCATTACGGTTAGCTGGAAAGGGATCCGTACCATCATCGTTTCGACCAGATTGTGTAATTACAAAATCAACCTGTGGGTATTTGCTAATGATTCTTCTAATTTTGGGTGCATATTTCGCATTTTCCTGGATGGTTATTCCTGAAGGAAAATTGGCACGTAAGAAAATAGAACCTTCATCTAAAGGTGGTAAAAATTCAGTCCCCAATTTAAAACTCCAAAGGGATAATAAAATCACGATGGATGCTGTAACTATGGTAGTTTTCTTATAATTTACCATTAATTTTTTCATCAAGTGTTCATACCCTTTGTCTATTTTATCTAACAAATAGTTTTTGGGTTTTTTGATCTCTTTATGAATGTCTTGCAAGTCTTTCTTATAAACAAAGGAAATCAATACTGGGATAAATGTTAGGGAAGCAATCATCGAACCAATCACCGCAAATGCTAAGGTCAATGCCATCGGTGAAAAAAGTTTTCCCTCCACTCGTGTCATCAACAAAATTGGCATATACGCCAAGATAATAATCGTCACAGAGAAGAATATTTCTTTCCCAACCTCTTGGGCTGCCATTAAGGTAATTTTAATAATTCCTTGTCGTTTATCTTCTGGAGTGGCCGATCGATACTTCCGTATGAGATACTCTGTCATTACGCAGGCACCGTCGACAATAATTCCAAAATCGATTGCACCTAAGGAAAGTAAGTTCGCAGGAATACCTGTCAAATGCATTAATATAAACGCAAATAATAAGGAAAAAGGAATAGTAATTGCAACAACCAACGCACTTCGAAAACTACCTAAGAAGAAAATAAGTATAATGACAACGATAGAAATTCCTTCAAATAAGGTGTGTGCAACTGTTTCTAAGGAGTGATCAATTAAAAAACTACGATCGTACAATGGTTTAATATTCACATCATCAGGTAGTTCATTGGATTCAATATCGTTGATTTTAGCCTTTAATTTCTCTAAAACTTCACTTGGATTTTCATAACGACGAAGCAAAATGATACCTTCTACCCCACTTTTAATATCTTCTTTTTCCTCGGAGGTTTTGTAACCTAATACACCACTTGGTGATGGGGGAGTGATTTCAATAGATGCTACGTCTTTCACATAAACTGGAAAACCATTATCCGCTTTAATTACAATATTTTCAATGTCTTTAATGTCCTTAATTGCTCCTAAACCACGAATTGCAAATCCTTGTCCACCGCGAGCAATAATACCACCGCCTGTATTTTTATTATTCTCATTTATGGAATTAATAATATCCGCCAATTTTAAATCATACTTACGTAATTTTTCAGGTGCTGTTAGAATATGAAATTGTTTCATTGGTCCTCCAAACGTAACAACATCAGCGATCCCAGGCACTTGTAATAGCGAAGGTTTAATCACCCAATCTTGTAAATCTCTTAATTCAGTAGGGGTATAGGTGGAAGGTGCATCCACTACATATCGTAAAATCTCCCCTACTGCAGTCGAAAGTGGCGCAAGTTCTGGTAACACCCCATCCGGTAATTGCGCAGCAGATAAGCGTTCGATAACCTGTTGTCTTGCAAAATAATCATCTGTACCATCCTTAAAAGTAAGTTGTACGACAGACAATCCAAAAATAGTTCTGCTTCGTCGATCTAAAATATTGGGGGTGTTTTGAAGTGCACGTTCAATTGGAATCGTCACTTGTTGCTCTACTTCTTCCGATGCTCTACCAGGAAACTGAGCGATTACAATTACGTTTGTATCTGCAATATCGGGATAAGCTTCTATCTTTAGTTCACGAAAACTAAAAAAACCAATTACCATAAGCATAGCACTTATTGCTATGATTACCCAACGTTTTTTAAGACTAAATATTAA
>CANGOF010000106.1 GCA_947455515.1 Flavobacteriia bacterium | reverse complement strand
CTTGGTTTTGGTTTCCGTTGTGGATTCTTAGGAATGTTACACATGGAAATTATCCAAGAACGTTTGGAGCGCGAGTTTAATATGACGGTGATTACGACGGTACCTAACGTTTCGTACTTTACTTATTTGACGAAAGATCCTGAAAAAGCAATCATTGTAAACAACCCATCGGAATTGCCGGATCCATCGCACATGGCAAGTATCGAAGAACCATACATCAAAGCACAAGTAATTACAAAATCCGAATATACCGGACAGGTAATGAGTTTGTGTATTGAAAAACGTGGAGAATTAAAAAATCAAGTGTATTTAACACAAGATAGGGTAGAGCTATCGTTTGAAATGCCGTTGGCTGAAATCGTATTTGACTTTTACGACCGTTTGAAATCGGTATCTCGTGGGTATGCGTCGTTTGACTACCACCCAATTGGATATAAAAAATCGGATTTGATTAAGTTAGACATCATGTTGAATGCAGAGCCAATCGATGCACTTTCAGCATTGGTTCACCGTTCTAACGCGTACGAATTAGGGAAGAAAATTTGTGTGAAGTTGAAGGAATTAATCCCAAGACAACAATTCGAAATTCCTATTCAAGCAGCGATTGGTGCGAAAATTATTGCACGTGAAACAATCAAAGCCTTACGTAAAGATGTTACCGCAAAATGTTACGGTGGAGATATCTCGCGTAAACGTAAATTGTTGGAAAAACAAAAAGAAGGTAAGAAACGTATGCGTCAAGTTGGTCGCGTAGAAGTACCTCAAGAAGCGTTTATGGCAGTATTGAAATTGAATGATTAATTTTTAGATTTTCCAATGCGTATTATTGTGTCCCCCTGAGCGTAGTCGAAGGGTAGACACATTAATAATACAATTTACAAACGAGCTATGATCAATCCGTTTGACGACAACTACTTCATGAAACAAGCCTTTCAGGAAGCTCAACATGCCTTCGACTTGGGAGAAATCCCTGTAGGTGCTGTTGTTGTTGCAAACAACCAAATCATTGCGCGCGCCCACAACCTCACCGAACAACTCACAGATGTAACCGCCCATGCAGAAATGCTTGCCATCACTGCAGCAGCAAATTCCTTAGGAGGAAAATATTTGCATGGATGTACTTTGTACGTAACGCTTGAACCGTGTTGTATGTGTGCTGGTGCCCTGTACTGGTCGCAAATTGATAAAATTGTCTATGCAGCCCGCGATGAAAAACGCGGAGCATGTAAAGTGCACCCTTCTTTATTCCATCCAAAAACATTGGTTACGAATGGCGTGATGGAGGAAGAATGTGGGGAATTGATGAAGTCTTTTTTTGTGGGGAGGAGAAAATAATTTATAAAATCATGAAACAATTTTTAATTTTCCCATTTCTAATTTTTTCCTTTTTCACTTTTTCGCAAGAGAAAACCAAGGGTATGGATATTGAATATGCCTTGTCTTTAAATGCTAGTTTTTCAGAAGTGAACTATCAAAATTTAGGCGTAGGCGCAGGTATATATGTGGTTCCAAAACACCCGCTGTTTTCTTTTTTAAAAGTATTTGTGGGTCTTGAATACAATCATCAAACGATAGAAACTCTTAGTAGAGCAAATAGCTACAAACTAAATGCACTAACTCCATTATTAGGAGTAAGGTTTGCATTTAATCGTATAAATATAGATGCAGGTGGTTACTCAGATACATATTTTGCTTCAAGATTTACAGGGATTCATCCCGAAATGACTCATTTTCCAAGCAATCAATACGTAAGCAATGAAGTTTTTAATCCATCAATAAATAACGGGTTATTTTTTGGGTTAGGAATTAAATTTCCTACGGAACGTTACACCATTACTGTTAAACCAGAAATACGATTTGGTTTTACAAGTCTTGAAAAAGATGCTCCGAATCCTGTTTCAGTTGCTAGTTCAAGATTAAGTTTTCTTGTGCAGTTTTGAGATCTGATTATCAATCAAAATTCATATGTTGAAGTAATTATTGTCTTATTAATACCTTTAAATTCTTTATTTTAAATCCTTCTTTTTTGATATTCCAAAATAGTAGGGATAATTTTATCGTTTTTTCTTTTGTTATTTGTTTCGGTAGTTCTATTCGATATTGAAATGCTTTTTCATCATTACTAACCCCGACATTTTTCCAAAATAGCACTTCATTCTTTTTATTTTGCAGTTGATAAACAAGCGATATATTTGGGTCAGGTTGTTGGTCATACCTAAATGAAATATCAATATAGCTTGTTTTATTTTCAATTGTTTTTGCTTGTAATATGTTTGTATATTCCGATGAACAAGAAATGTCTCGATTGCTTGAATTGTAATGTATAGTCTTACTTTTAATGCCTTTTGCATAAAGTGAAATTGGAATTATTTTATCATTTTGACATACGTATTTACTCGTTTTTTGAAATGCGTTTAGCTTATTTGTGAGTTCCTTTAATTTGGTTGGATTGCTTACTTTACTAAGTGTAAAGTTAGAATGTACGCGATATAATTCTTTGTTGGATAGGTAATAATTTCCCGATAAAAAGTCTATCACTTCTCGATTGTCATTCATGAAGGCTACGTTAGGACTACGTTTATTTAGTAAGTGGGATCCTAATGCAGTAGATTGTTGAGGTGGAGTTACACCATAGTTTTTTAGCAATCCTAAGATGGTTTCGTAAAAATCTAAGTGAGTTACTACATTGATGAATGTTTTGGGTTTTTTAATTTTAGGAGAATAAAGAATTAACGGAACATGATAGCGTTTTAAAGAATTATCGCGAGGCAGTTCAGTCATCGGATGGTCACCTGTAATTACAAATATGGTGTTGTCATAATCCGGTCTTTTTTTGTATGCAGTAATAAATTCTTGTATGGCATCGTCTACAAATAATTCGGAAAGGATAAACTTCTTATTTGCGTTTAAAAACTGCTTGTCTTTTGTCGATTTACATTTTTGAATTAAATTGGTTAATCGAGCTTCATAGTGCGCTTGATTATTTATTTTAAAAGGTGTATGACTTGTACCTGTAAAGTAAATATCAAATCGATTTTTTGATTTTATAGTGTCAATTATTTTGAGTGAATGGGAAAACAAGTCTTTGTCGTTATATCCTACAAAGAAATCGTTTACCCATATTTTTTGATAGTTCGAACCAAAAGTTTCTTTATCAAAGATGTAGTCAATGTTGTTAAAATTTAGAAAATAGTTTTTTCGATGAAACCAAGCACCTTGCCCATAGTAAAATGTTGTTTTGTAATTATTTGCATGTAACACAGAGACCAATGAATGGTGGTATGGATAAATCGTTTGTAAGGTAAATCCAAGTTCTCCATAAGGTAAACTTCCAGTCAGTGAAGGCAAGGCTGCAAATGAGCGCTCACCAAGTGTTAAGCAACGATTCCAATACAATCCTTCTTGTGCTAATTTTCGTACGTTTGGCATTAGATCGATACCTCTGTATTTGTCTTGAATATAGTCGTTGTTTAATCCCTCCACAATTAAGAGTACGATGTTTGGCTTTTTTTCAAACTTATTTATGTAAGTTGCTAAGACATTTGGATAACTACTTTCATGAAGTAGGGGGTAATTAACATTGGTAAACTTTTTAGTTGGATAGATTGCTTGAAATGATTTTCGATCGTTCAACGAATAGCTTGTATCATCAGTTTGAAAATAGTATTTAACTGATTGACCAATAAAATAATACCCCTTATTTTGACTGTACTTTGTTTGTGAATAAAAGATTTGTGTCACGAAACCAATGCCAATGATACATCCAATGATTAGTTTTAATTTTTTGCTTGAAAATTGTTTACGAATAAACCAACGAAATCCTATGCTATAAATTACACAGAATAAACTGAACATGAATATATACATGCGAACATTAACTGAATCTGTGGTATTTACAGTCATCCACATTTCCTTTAAATCATACTTATAAATAAATACGTCAAGGGGAACGAATTGATAGCTAAAAAATGTAATGCAAATGAGTTGAATTAATGCAAATAGTAGTGTACTAATTAAAATTATACTTTTGGCAGTTTTATTCGAATATTTTGAGAAGAAATAGAAAAAAGGAAAGAATAGAAAAAGACCAATAAATATAATTGTGCAGTCACTAAAAAAACCAATAATTTCCTCCTTTAAGAACAACGTTGTGTTTTCTGTAACATCGTTACCAATCAAACTAATTTCCACAACCCGCAAGAGAAATAACGTTAGTAGGAAATAAATAAAAAATTTGAAATATAGATGTAGAAGCTTATTTTTCATTTGTATTTACTGTAACTTACAAAACTACTTGCTTCAAATATACATTAAACAACTCCATTTTTTTTGCATAAGTTGGTTGAAATTGGATAATCTATTCAAAATTTTACATTAAAAAACGTATAAACCTAAAACTCTTGGAGTTTATTTATATTTGTAAACCATGAATTTAAATAATAAAGAAAATCGCGTATACGGTTTAGATGTTTTCCGAGCAGTTGCAATTCTAATTGTATTATTTGCTCATGGAAAACTCTTAAGTGGGAATGCCTTTTCGTTTATTCCAGATTTTCCATTAATTGATGGGGTAGAATTATTTTTTGTATTAAGTGGTTTTTTGATTGGAGGGATTTTAATTTCAACAATAGCATATGGTAATGAGAAAACAAATTTTTCCTTTGGATATGGCTTTACTGGGAATAGTTCAGCATGGAGTGCTGGTGGCAAGATTGATGGGTATGGAGGTTCATATTATAAAACTACATATGGCTCAAAAGTTGGATACGATGGAAATCCAAATAAACAAGTTGTTGGTGGTGTTGGATTAAATTTTGGAATTGTTACTATTAGAGAAGAAAACGATTTTTTTGGTGATAGACACGATAGATGGAGGTCTCAAGCATTAGAGATAGGTATTGGTTCTTTAGTTCTAGGTACTAATTTATATAATAATGACCCAGAAGGTGAACATCAAGGAATTAATCCTAATGGAACAGATAGACGAGGCAACTTAAATAATAAACCACGTGGTGCATGGGATAGTGGTAAAACATATTATAGTCCTTGGTATGTAGGTTACAAATCTGGAAATAATATTACTAAAGTAGGTTATAGTCATCCTTCAGCTCAAGATCTACTACAAAATAATGTACATAGACTTTTTCCACCTGGTTATCAGAATTTTTACAATGATTATTCTCAATTTAAACAAGGTTCAACATTGTTTAATGGTTCCTATAATCCTTTTTCTTTATGGTAAAAAATATAATTCTTGTACTATTTGTTTTTATTTTAAAATCTTGCAGTTATAAAAATGTTGCATCGGTTTATATAAATAATTTTACTTATTGTTATAAAAATCAACCTACAGGTTTAGATTCACTTATTCAATTAGATGGATATTATACATCTATGACTATTAAGCCAACGATTTTATATTATAAGAATAATGAAGAAGTTATAGATACCATTTATAATAACGATATGTTTTTTAAAAATGGAATTTGTTTAAGAAATTTTTCAGCAAATTCAAAAAACAATGATGTATCTAAATTTTTTTATTCATTGAATACAGGAGCAACCACTAATTATGAAAAAATGATTTTCTATAATGGATATTTTTGGGGTAATTATAAGCTAGTAAATGACACTATTAAAGCACAATATATTTATAAACCAATAAATTATTCAGTCAATGATTCTTGGCGTGGTCATGAGATATGGTATAAGATATTGAATACAAAAAGTATTAAAGAGATAAATTTAATCCCTTTGAATGGTTTTGAGACGAAAGAAGATAGTAATAGGTTTTATAATATGTATAAAAGAAGAGTAAATAAACAAGCGCTTTACAATTTTATTCCAACGAAAGTAATTCCCTCGCCAGATAGCAGTTGGATTGTAAAAGAACCATGGTTTTGGTGTAAATAAAACAGTATCTATGAAAAAACTTATTCTCCTCACCTTCCTCTTCCTCTCCAACCTCCTTTTCTCCCAAGGCGGTATCAACTTCTACTACGATGCCGCGGGAAACCGTGTGTTGCGTAAAGCTATTATTCTTTATGAATTTTCAAAAGCGCCAGAGAAACCAACCAAACCATTACTTACCGATCAACAAGGAGCATTTACGTTTAACGTATTTCCAAACCCTACGTATGGTCAGTTGAAAATACAGGTAGATCGTTCATTTTTTGAAAAAGGAACAGCAACTTTGGAGGTCATCGATTTACAAGGTAAAAAATTATTGGAGCAAAGCTATGCAGAAAATGAAACAGGGGTAGATGTATCTCAGTTGCCTGTAGGGTCGTACATAATTCGTATCCGTTCTACGGAAGGTTTTGTAGGGGAGTGGAATATTGTGAAGGCGGAATAGTTTATTCTAACAAGGAATCTTCTCAATACGTTTTTGGTGTCTACCTCCTTCAAATGCTGTACTAAAGAATATATCAACGATTTCTAATGCAACTTCTTCTGTTAAGAAACGTGCAGGTAAAGTCAAAATGTTTGCATCATTGTGTTCACGAGCTAACTTCGCGATTTCAGGTGACCAACACAAAGCACTTCGTACCCCTTGGTGTTTGTTTGCCGTCATGTTGATCCCATTTCCACTACCACATAATAAAATTCCTTTCATGCCTGGTGTAGACTCTACCAAAGATGCTACAGGGTGCGCATAATCTGCATAATCAATGCTTTCTTCGGAATAACACCCTTTATCTTCCAAGGTATACCCTTTTGCTTCTAAATGTTGAATGATTTTTGTTTTTAGTTCAAAGCCAGCGTGATCGCACCCGATAGGAATTAACATAATGTTGAGGTTTTAATTTGTAGAACAAATAAACGAAAAATTTTCGAAAAATGTAGAAATGAATCGTTGTAATGTATACCAATTTTTGGTATATTTGAGGTAAACAACAACGTTATGAATAAGAACACTTCTATTTCATTAGGTAATCATTTTGATCAGTTTGTTCATACCAGTGTGAATGAAGGCAGGTATAAAAATGTAAGCGAAGTCATTCGTGCTGGACTTCGATTATTAGAAGAAAACGAAACTAAAATATCGAACCTCAAATCCGCCATAAAAGAAGGGGTAGAAAGTGGTATTGCTAAAGAATTCAATCCTCAAAATCATCTTGCTCATTTGAAAACAACTTTAAATGGCAAGTTATAGAATTACCAATAAAGCAGTTGAAGATTTAACCAACATTTATACGTATACGTTTCAAACGTGGTCAGAAAAACAGGCGGATTTGTATTATGCCATGTTGATTGAATGTTTTCAAGAAATAGCCAATAAACCGATAGTAGGAAAAAAATATCCCGAAGTGGATGAGGATGTTTTAGGAGTCCATATCAATAGACACATTGTATTTTATCGTTGTATTTTAAATTCTCACGTGGAAATAATTAGAATTCTTCACGATAGTATGGATTTAATAGTTCGTATGCATGAGTAAATACCTTACTTTTGTTAAGTAATGAATCAATTTTTCAAGAATCTTCTTTCAACCAATTTGACTGTTTTAATCAAACGTTTAGCTTGGGTATTCCTATGTATGCAGCTTTGCAGGGTGGTGTTTTATTTCTCTAACCAAGAAGATTTTACCCTTATTACTTGGAAAGATTGGTTCGTAGGTGCTCGATTTGATTTATTAACGCTTTGTCTATTTTTCTTGCCCTTTATTACTTTGTCCTTATTACCTGGAAAATTTACCTCCCATCGTTTTTACCAAGGTTTATTGAGAATTGTTTTTTTAGCAATAAACAGTCTCTTAGTTTTCTTCAACCTTATCGATGTCGAATATTTTCGTTTCACAAAAAAACGCTCTACCGTAGATGTCTTTGAAATGGTCCAAGGGGGAAATGACTTGAGTCAACAACTAACTTCCTACTTCCGTGATTTTTGGTTTGTCATGTTATTGTTTGTGGCTTTTTTATGGATAACAAATCGTGTTTTTACTAAGACCATAAACAATTACGAACAAGAGAAAGTTTCTATTTTTAAACAATCTATCACCTTAATTATAACTGTTGGAATGACTGTGTTTATTGGTAGAGGGGGGGTTGTTTTAAAACCATTAAGTCCGATTGATGCTTCTCAATTCACACGCATCGAAAACACCGCTTTTGTTTTAAATACTCCATTCACAATGGTAAAATCTTGGATGAAAGCTGGGGTACAAGAAAAACACTATTTTTCATTAAAAGAAGAGAAAACACTATTTAACCCAATTAAAACAAGTGTTCCACAACATATTTTGCCAAACAAAACCAATGTGGTTGTGTTAATCCTTGAAAGTTTCGGAAATGAATGGGTTGGTGCAGCTGGCGCTAAAAAATCCTTTACGCCTTTTTTGGATTCCTTAACCAAAGAAAGTTTGTACTTTAAAAATGGTATTGCAAATGGTAAAAAATCCATTGAAGCCGTCCCAGCCATTTTTGCATCCATACCTTCTTTGTTAGAAGTTCCTTATATTTCTTCTTCCTATGGTAATAACCACATCGAAGGATTACCACGTATCTTGAAAAAAGAAGGATATACTTCCGCCTTTTTTCATGGTGCGACAAACGGATCGATGAAGTTTGACGGTTTTGCAGCACAAGCAGGATTTGATGAGTATTATGGAAGAAAAGAATATAACAATGAAAAACATTACGATGGTAGTTGGGGTATTTTGGATGAATATTTTAATCCTTGGACCGCGCGTAAACTAAATACGCTTAAACAACCTTTTTTAGCAAGTCTTTTCACGCTTTCATCGCACCATCCGTTTTACATTCCACCACACATGCATGGAAAATTGAGAAAGGGTCCACAACCTATTTGTGAAGCAACACATTATGGAGATTACAGTTTACGAAAGTTTTTTGAAACAGCAAAAAAACAACCTTGGTATAAAAACACGGTGTTTGTGTTGTGTGCAGATCACACGGCTGCGACTAAAAATTCGAAGTACAACCAACGTACCGAAATGTATAAAATTCCAATCGTGTTTTTTGATCCGAACGGTCGCTTGAAAAAAGAGAAAAACGAAGAACTCTTTCAACAAATTGATATTTTACCCACCTTATTAGATGTATTGAATATAAAAACAAATTATTATTCTTTTGGTAATTCATACTTTCAAAACCATGATAAAGAAGCTATTGCGTATTTAGATGGGTCGTATTATTACTTTCAAAACAACTTTTTATTATCCTTTTCACAAGAAAAGGCACGGTATTTGTATAGTCTAGATTCGAGAGCAAATAAGGTTGTCGATTCGATGAAAAAACATTCCAAAGAGTCGAAAAAAATGGAGCGCAGATTGAAAGCAATGGTGCAACGTTACAACCGAGATTTGATCCACAATCAAACTACGGTATATGAAAAAGAGAATATATTTCATCATTAATCCAATTTCTGGAACAGGTAAGAAGAGAGACTTGCCT
>CANGOF010000105.1 GCA_947455515.1 Flavobacteriia bacterium | reverse complement strand
TTTAGTCAGTTTGTAGGTATGCTCGACCTCATAAAAACCGAATTAGAGCACGAAGATATTCCTTTTGCTTACTTAACTGGTCAATCGAAAAAACGAGAAGAAATTGTCGACGATTTCCAAGATAACGACGACATACGAGTATTCTTAATAAGTCTAAAAGCAGGTGGTACAGGACTAAACCTTACCGAAGCCGATTATGTCTACCTCGTTGATCCTTGGTGGAATCCAGCGGTAGAAAACCAAGCCATCGACCGTTGTTACCGTATCGGACAAGATAAACACGTAGTAGCAGTTCGTTTAATTACTCCAGGAACCATCGAAGAAAAGATTGTCAATCTCCAAGCAACCAAAAAGGAAATCGCTTCCGACATCATCCAAACCGAAGCATCGATTCTTAAATCCCTCAGCCAAGAAGATTTATTAGAGTTGTTTTAGAAAACATTTTTTCATCACAGAGTTCACTGGGAAAATCTTGAAGTAGAAACGTGGATAGAGTTCACAGAGAATTCTTCACTACGTTCGAATTTGACGCAGTCAAATAAACCTCTGCGTACTCGAAAACGCTAATACGTCAAAAAAATCTCCGTGCCCTCTGTGATAAAAAACACCTTCCCGTCCTTCACACGTCACACATCACTCAACTACCTACACTTAGAAATCAAAACAGGTTGTTTCTTAATCCTCACCCTTGGAAATAGTGATTCCACATATTTCTTACGACTCTTAGCAATACTCACATAACTATATGTATCGTAAATATCAATCATTCCCAATTCGTCTTTCTGAATTTCCGTCTCTTGTAAGAAAAATCCAACAACATCCATTTTACGAATCTTATGTTTTCTTCCAGCAGATAAATAATACGTAATAAATTGCGCATCATTAAATTCACCAATGACTTCCGGAGCTTTGATTAACTCTATAGAAAAAGTATTTACATACGGAGGTAGAGGTTCTTCGGCTGATTGAATTAAATAAACACTTCCATCTTTTTTCATACGTGCAGTACGACCATTACGGTGCGTAAAGTCTTGAATCGTATGAGGGAACTGATAATGAAATACTGCTTCAATTTCTGGAATATCAATTCCTCTTGCTGCTAAATCGGTACAAACCAAACAATTTGCAGAACCATTTCTAAATTTCACTAACGAACGCTCACGGTCAATTTGTTCCATTCCTCCATGGAAAAGTACGTTCGACTTACCATATTCGTGTAAATGCTGAGAAATACGTTCTGCCGCCTCTCGAAACGAACAGAAAATCAAAACAGGTCCAAAATTTTTCGAAGCTAAGAAAGAAACCAAGGCAAATAATTTATCATGACCAACAGATTCTACGCAGTAGTAACTTAAATTTGGTCGCGCTTCTTCAATGTGATTGTGTGTTACAAACGAAAATTCGTTCAAAAAATCAGGTAAACTCTCAATTTCAGTCGCACTAACTAATTGAATGGATTTTAGTTTATTCGTATATTCATAAATCTGACTAATCTCATTCATAAAACCCATCTCCAAGGTTTTATCGTATTCGTCAATCACCAAATGGGAAAAACCTGCTAAACCAACCGTGCCTCGTTTTAAATGATCTAAAATTCGACCTGGAGTAGCGATGATTACTTGCGGGAATTCTTGGAGTTGTAGACTCTCATTTTTTACCGAGTGACCACCATAACAAAGCACCGTTTTTCTTCCCGTTTTTAAAGAAGCATAATTTTTCGCAACTTGTCCTGCCAATTCTCTTGTTGGACACAAAATCAAAACTTGTCCGTTAAAAACATCCTTTTGTAATTGTACTTCTAACTGCACACAAAATGCCAAAGTCTTACCACTTCCGGTATTCGCTAATAAAATAGAGTAGGGTGAGTCATTTTCCCAATAACTAAGTTGCATGGGGGTAGGTTGCTCTAAACCTGTATTTTTAAAAATAGTAAGTGTTGACATAAAATTATTTATTCCCTTTTTCAAAGTCTTGAATAAACTGAGCAAGACCACTGTCAGTCAATGGATGTTTTGCCAAAGCGGTTAATGCAGCTAATGGAGCAGTAATTACATCGGATCCAATTTCAGCACAAGAAATAATATGCATCGGAGTACGAATGGAAGCTGCTAAAATTTGCGTTTCGAATCCGTAATTGTCATAGATCATACGAATTTGAGCTATTAACGCTAAACCATCCGAAGAAATATCATCTAATCTTCCAACAAATGGCGAAACATACGTTGCACCAGCCTTTGCTGCTAAGATTGCTTGACCAGCGGAGAAAACCAAGGTACAGTTTGTTTTAATTTCTTTTTCAGTTAAATATTTAATCGCTTTGATACCTTCTAAGGTCATTGGAATTTTCACTACAATATTTTGGTGTAATTCCGCCAAAACTTCAGCTTCAGAAACCATAGATTTAAAATCCAACCCCATAACTTCAGCACTTACATCCCCATCAACGATGTTACAGATGTCCACGTAATGTTTTAAAATATTGTTATTTCCTGTAATCCCTTCTTTCGCCATTAAAGTCGGGTTAGTCGTTACTCCATCTAAAATTCCAAGGGCATAGGCTTCTTGAATCTCTTTTAGATTAGCTGTGTCGATAAAAAATTTCATAGATTAAAAAATAGAAGGCACAAAAAAAGGGTAAGCTACTTTTATCGCACCGCTCAACCTCTTACCTTTGCTACGTTCCCGTCCTGGAGGAGTCAGAAGGAGCTAGTCGTAAAAGACTTACCCGACTGCAAATATATACATTTTTTTGATTAATAAAAAGTAAAAAAACAAAAGTTTCTTCATCCGTCACCCGTCACTCGTCACTCGTCACTCAATACCCTCCGTGCCATTTCTTTAAAAACCATTCCGCACTTAAAAGGGAAAGGATCAACACTAAAATCCAAACATAATCCAATAAATTATGGTTTGTTTTGTGTTCAAAAGATACAGGTGCGATGTCTTCCCGCTGTTCAATTTGTTGCAACAAACGATCTGTTTCTGATAATTTATAAAATGATGCGTTGGAATTGGATGCGATGCTTCGAAGTAATAAATGGTTTGCTCTGGTATCTAACTGTTCAATCAACAAATTCTCCACCACAAAAGAACCCGACTTCACTATTCTTTTCCCTGCATAAACAGTAGAGGCTTGCCAAGTGTATTTACCTGCGTTTAAAGTACCCAAGGGTAAACTATAATAATTGGAACTTACGCCAAATTGGAAAACCGATTTCTTTTTTCTGGAATCGATTAATTCAAACTGTATACTTGGAGTTGTAATTAATTCCATCGAAGGATTGTAAAATTCTGCCTTAATCTTTACTTCCTCCTTCGTTGTAAATTTCCTTGGAAGCGTTACATGTAGGGCGGAAGTATTCTGTTTTACTAATAAATAAGAAAATACTTTTTGAAATAGTTGTTCTATAATTACATTGGATTTGGTCTTTGAATACTCGTAAAATTTCCATTTCCAGATTCCTTCTCCGTAAAAAACGCCATAATTTGTTTGATTTCTTTGTCCGAAAAACAACAAAGGATCTTTCTTAATTATGGTTCCTAATTTTTGATAAAGCAACACATCCACGGGGCTACTAAAATTTAAACCTCCATACTTTACAAAAACAGGTGGGAAAAATCCTAACTCTTTTTCAATCGTACTCGGCATTTCAAACACATTTACTTGAGAAGCAACGGATGCTTGTACTTCGTCTGTCTGTTTGGTCTGAGGACTAGAAAACCCTAAATTTAATTGATTAACAACGGAGTTAGAAGTATTAGGTCCGATGAAATAAAAAACTGGTTTTTTAAGTGCTTTTAATTTTTCATTCGTTTCGGAAGAATATTCAATGCCTGGTTCGTGCCAAATGACTAAATCTACGTTTGCATATTCTTCTTTCCATTGCGTGGAATTAGCTATTTGAACTTGGATGTTTTCGTCTTTCTCAATTATTGATTTCAAAGCGGTAACATCAGGATGCGGTGACCCCGAAAGTAAGAGTACTTTACTTCGATTATCTAATACTTCAATATAAAAAGAATAACTATTATTCTGTAAAGTATACTCGTTTTCTAAGTTGGAGAGTTGTAAGGTGTAATGCTGAAAACCTGTTTTAACTGCCTCAACTTCAAAAGTTACAATTGGATTATCCAAAGACTTGGACGAATAGGTGATCGATTTAGAAGCAATGGCTTTCCCTTCGTGGAATAAGGTTAATTTCGAGTTTTTTCCAGAAAATTTAATCGCTTCAAGGGTAACTTCCACCGGAAACTTAGAACGCAAAAAAGTAAAATCGTTTGTATTAACTTCTTTGATTAATTGATCTTTCTTCAACAAGGTATCTCCCACACCAACAGTAAAAATAGGGGCAAGAGGTATTTGTCGTGCTGCATATATTGGATTACTTCCTTTATTAAAATTCCCATCGGATACAAAAATAATTCCTCCTATATTTCGATTGTAATAGCGGGTTGCAAGAGCATCAAATCCAATTTGTAAATCGGTAATTGAAGCTTCAAAAGTAGGGGAGTTACTTTTTTGAACTTTTTCTCCAACGGTATAATTTACCAAATCAAATTTTTCTCCAAATTTCTGGCGAATTGCTTCTTGTAACTGATTGGTTTTAGCTTGAATTTGCAAACTATCCCCATAGTTTTTCATCGAAGAACTCGTATCAACTAAAGTAATTAAGATGGGTTTTTCTTCTTTATAATCAATGGCTTCAAGTATTATGCCAAGCAATAAAGACAGAATGAAAAATAAACTGGTAAAACGTAAGGCTATTAGACATTTCTTTAACCAACTCGGAGAACCTTGCAACCAGTCTTGATTTTTATAAAAAAAGTAAGCTAATCCTCCACTTACTAAAAGTATTGGAATGATCCATCCTAAGTGATAATCTGAAAAGAGATGCATAGATTACGAATTTATAAAAAATAAATTGAAAAAATGGGTAAACGTAAGACTTTGCAATTGGTTGCCTCTCCAAAATACAATTTTTTATAAAAATGTGCGTTTAACCTTTTATATCTCTAAATCCCAGAACGTATGTATGCACTATCTTACCCTCAGATCGCGATTGATGAAGAAAATTGCTGGATTAAAGAAGCAAAAGAAAATCCAATGAACTTTGGACCTTTGTACAAAAAATATTATAAAAAAATATTTACTTACATCGACCGACGCATACAAAATAAAGACGTTTCCTCCGACATAGCTTCCCAAGTTTTTATTAATGCAATTCAACGAATTCATACGTTTGAATACAAAGGATATTCTTTCGGATCTTGGTTATACCGTATTGCACATAACGAAATTTGCCAAGAATACAGAAATGCGCAAAAAAACAGAATGGTATCGTTGGAAGAAAGCCCATTTCAATTAGAAGATGAAAAAGAAGATACAGTAGAAAAAGAAGCTGCCTTGATTCTCTTGGAATCGGTTTTGACGAACCTAAAAAAGAAACACCTACAAATTCTTACCCTTCGCTATTTCGAAAATCGTTCCTTTAAAGAAATTGGGGATACCTTATCCATTACTGAAAATTCTGCTAAAGTTCGTTGTTTTAGAGCACTTGAAAAATTAAAAGAAGTCTATAAAAAATCAGTTTATACGCATTGAAAAAGTATTTTTGTTAATAAATACAATAAAATGACCGAACATTCTTTTACTACAACTAAAACAACCCGTCACTTCACCATCGGTGATATAACGACTGCAAAAAACGTTTTAATCGTTCTCCACGGTTATGGTCAATCGGCATTCTACTTTTTGAAGAAATTTGAAGTTTTAACGCTTCATAATTTCGCTGTGATTGCTCCAGAAGGTATGCATCGTTTTTATTTAGAAGGAACAAGCGGTAGAGTAGGTGCTTCCTGGATGACACGAGAAGCAAGAATGGATGATATAGAAGATAATTTTCACTACTTAGAAAATCTTACTCAGTCTCTGATTACGGGAAACCCAACCGTAAAACTACACCTTCTTGGTTTTTCACAAGGTGCATCAACCGCAACACGATGGCTAGACCGAAGTAAATTTTCGTTCTCAACCTTTGTCTCTTGGGCTTCCGTTTTTCCAGAAGATGTAAGTGTAAGTTTTACTTCAAATGAAAAAGTAAAACGCTTTTTTGTTCTAGGTGATCAAGACCAATATTTCACGAAAGAAAGTGAAGCAAAATGTATTCAGAATTATCAAGAACTACATTTTGAAATCATTCACTTTATAGGAAAACATGAAATCAATCAAGAAATAGTAAAGCAACTATTTCGCTAAAAAACTGCCTGAAAGAAATAATTAATAGGAAATCTGAATTTTATCCGTCTGAAATCTTCCTTTCAGTTTTATCGAATTTTTATATTAAATTTGTAACCTATTTAATGCCCACGTGGTGAAACGGTAGACATGCCAGCTTGAGGGGCTGGTGCCTTCAGTGGTGTGCTGGTTCGAATCCAGTCGTGGGCACGTTAAATCCATTTACAATTGTGTAGATGGATTTTTTTTATAAATAAATTTATGTTTTATGATTGATTTCAGAAGTGATACCGTTACAAAGCCATCCAAAGAAATGTTGAATTTTATGTTCAATGCTTCAGTTGGTGACGATGTTTTTCAAGAAGACCCGACAGTTAACGAATTACAACAATTTGTTGCTGAATATTTTGGGAAAGAAGATGCGCTTTTTTGTAGTTCAGGTACTCAAACCAATCAAATAGCAATCAACGTTCATGTGAAACCTGGAGGCGAAGTCATTTGCCACGAAGAAAGTCATATCTATAAATACGAAGGTGGAGGTATCGCTAAAAATTCTGGTGCTTCTGTTCGTTTATTACCTGGTAATCGTGGTCGTTTAACCGTGGAAACTATCCAAAAAGCTGTAAATGCAGACGATGTACACTTTCCAGTTACGCAGTTAGTAAGTTTAGAAGATTCTGCCAATCGAGGTGGTGGTGCGGTATATGACTTCGAGGAAATTAAAAAAATCGCAGATTTTTGCAAAGAAAAAGGACTTCCTTTACACTTAGATGGGGCGCGACTAATGAATGCTTTGACAGTTAACAAAGTAGATCCTAAAGAATATGCATCTAAATTCGATTCTATTTCCTTATGTTTATCCAAAGGTTTAGGTGCGCCTGTCGGTTCATTACTCATAGGAACGAAAGATTTTATTCGCAAAGCGAGAAGAGTTCGTAAAGTTATGGGAGGTGGAATGCGTCAAGCAGGAATCATTGCTGCTGGTGGTTTGTATGCGATGAAACATAATATTGTTCGTTTGCAAGAAGATCACGTTCGTGCAGCTAAAATTGGAGAAGTTCTTCAACAACAAGATTGGGTTTCAGAAGTTTTTCCAGTGGAAACAAATATAGTCGTTTGTTGCTTGAAGATAGAAGATCAAAAAGAAAGCATTATTCAAAAATTTAAAGAAAAATCTATCTTGGTTTCTTCTTTTGGCGATGGAATGATTCGTATAGTGGTTCACCTCGATATTTCTGAGAATGACATCCTTCAAACATGCAAGGTGATTCAATCAATTGAAATCTAATAAAACGAAAGAGGATGTCCGAAAAGTCGATTCACCCTCTAAATATTTTCAGAAGTTGGTTAAAAATTGTCAAAACGAGGCATGCGAAAATGAAAAAAGCGGTCCAGATAACTATCGCGATTACTCTAGTAAATGAGCATTTTTGAATTAAGAATAACGAAGTATTGGCACTTTTTAGTCAACTTCTTTTGTTTTTAATCGGTTAAATTATTAATCCGACCTATCATACAACTCGCATAACTCTTAAGTTGTAAGAGTAATCCATTTTCTTCCGTAGCTTCCGGATATCCTAAATGATGCAATTTACTTGTAATCACCGATCGATCCAATTGGTCTTCGTAAGTCACTTCAACACTATCTGTATCGTTATTTACAGTTACTTTTTCCAACCCTTCAATTGCCGATAACTCTTTCGTAATAGTGGTAGCACATCCCCCACATTTTAAATTTGCAATGTAAATCGTTTCTGTTTTCATAACTTTATTATTTAATATATAAATCTCTCAGTTTACCCTGAGTATAATTTACCCTGAGCGGAGTCGAAGGGTCACTCATTTAGCAGAGTACCAACAAAGGAACCTTCGTCACCATCGCTATTTCTTTCGTTTTACTTTTATGAACCAAATTCTTAATGAAGTTATAAGAGTGTGGTATCATAGCAATGATACTAGCATCATTTTCTTCTGTAAATTCAATAATTCCTTCCGTAACATCCTCGCAGGTAGCAATACTATTTGTGTGCTTAAGATGATGAAAATTTTTCTCTGTCTTCCAAACTTGCAATTCTTCTATATAGGCAGCAATTGGCTCTTTAGATTCTATCGCGTGAAACATCAACACTCTGGAATCAAATCCATTCGCTATATCAAACAAAGGAGCTAATGTTTTCTTATTAGATATTCCTTCATAATCTGTTGCAAATACGATCTTATCTGGATTTTTAAATACACAATTACTTGGTATTGCTAATAATGGAATTTCTGATTTTTTAATTACAGAATACGTTACACTTCCTAAAAACAATTTCATTAATCCACTCGCACCTTGGGTTCCCATAATAATTAAATCACAGCCTAAATTTTTAGCCGTAATTGCAATTTCATCCGCAGCGAAACCAATTCGTAATTCTATGGAATAGTGAACTTGATCCTTGTTTAAGGATAGATCATTAAAAATATTATCTAATTGTCTTTGAACATAACTTTTCTGCTCTTTTTCATCTTGAAAAACAATTGGATCGTAAAATTCAAGGGAAGTATCAGGTAAATCTAACATGGGGTGGGTTACATGTAAAAAAACTAATTCTATAGGCATGGATTTACTAAAACTAAGCGCATATCGAAGTGCATTACCAGCATTAACAGACAAATCAGTTGGGACAAGTATCTTTTTCATAATCAAATCATTTTCTACAAAGATAAAGGAGATTTAAAGTTTCATTTGTGATACTGGTCACAACGAATAATGATTTTAATCATATATCAAAGACTATTACAACTTTTTACAAATTTGACGCAGTCAAATCCCCCTCTGCGACCTCCAAACATACCTCTCGTCAAAAAATAAACTCCGCGCACTCTGTGTTAAAAATAAATCACAAAGCTCACCATACATTCATACTTCCTTCAAATTTGACGCAGTCAAAAACCTCTCTGCGTCCTCTAAAACGATAAAACGTCAAAAAATATCTCCATTTCCTCTACGCTAAAAAATCACAAAGCTAACCGTGCATTCATACCTCCTTCAAATTTGACGCAGTCAAATAGCTCTCTGCGTCCTCCAAAACGATAAAACGTCAAAAAATCTCTATGTTCCCTTTAGTTTGTAAAGTGATTTAAATAAAGTGAAATTTCAAATAAATTTACCTTATAAATCATTCCACAAGAAACAGGGGGTATCATTCTTTTTCAAGGATTTTAGACCTATGCAGAGATTACGACCCCTGT
>CANGOF010000104.1 GCA_947455515.1 Flavobacteriia bacterium | reverse complement strand
CAGTGAAAGTGACTGGTGAACCAGAGCAAATGCTATTATCTATATCAGAAGATGAAATCGAAATACTCGGTGTAAATGTGTTTACGGTTACAGTTAAGGTGTTCGAAGTTGCATTGGCAGTTGTTTTACAAGTTGCGTTCGAAGTTATAAGTACACTAATTTGATCATTGTTCACCAAATTAGTAGTAGTGAAGGTACTTGCGTTTTCATTCGGGATGTTCACACCTTTGTTTTTCCATTGAAATGTTGGGGTAGTACCTCCATTGATTACATTGGCTGTGTATACAACACTTGTTCCTGGACAAAATGTATTATCTGTATCGGAAGAAGAAATTGTTACACTTGGAGTAACACTTGGAGTAACACTAACTATCACTGCATTAGAAGTAGCTACAGGCAAACATGCACCTGTTACAACCACATCGTAACTTCCAGCTTCGTTTACTGTTGCGTTAGTGAGTGTTAAGGTATTTGTAGTTGCACCTGAATAAATCGTATTGTTAGAAATAGCTACACCTCCTTTTCTCCATTGATAGGTTAGGTTGTCTCCAGTTGCTGTAACGGAAAGAGTTTGAGTTCCTGTCCCCGAACACGTAGCAGTAGGTGTTGTTGGTTGAGAAGTAATACTTGGAGCGACACAGGTCGATTTAATGTAAACCGCATAATCTTCCACATCGCCAATAAACATGGTACCAGTACAGTTTTTATCCGCAGTACTTAATAAGTTAGCTTCCCCATACACTCGCATACGTAATGGGGTATTTGTAGTTGCATTTTGAGGAATAGTAATTGTTGTTTTGAATGGAGCTATGATGAAGTTTACCGTATCAATTGGAGTAGTACCTGAATGCACTTTTTCTCCTATCTCAAAAGTTCCATTGTTGTTATAATCAATATATGCTTCAAAAATTTCGGTATTTGCAGCTGCGCGAATAGAAACCGATAAATCATACGATTTACCAACTTCTAATATGGTAGAATTACTACAAGAAAAATCAGTATAGGCTACATTATTAAACAAGGAAGTTGTATTGTTAATCGTATTTAATGTGACATTAGTAACGCAATTCCAAAAATTTCCTTCATTGGAGGAATGAGGAGTACATGCAGCTACTGGTGCCGATGCAACAACAATAAAGCCTGGCTTCGTTAGAGTTTGAGTCCCAAAAGTACTTGTTACATCTAATGTTACATCATACGTACCATTTGTGTTTAATTGGAAACTTGGATTTTCTAAAGTAGATGTTAATACCGTAGAACCACTTTTTAATGTCCATTTAAAACTGATGTTTGTCCATACTGTTGAACCAATTTGAGAATTTGGAACACAACTTGTTCTTGAATTTAATTTAATTGTCGATCCAGTACAAACAAATCCATTAGAAACAACAAAGTCAACAGTTGGGGTAGACACAGGTTTCAGAGATACATTTCCATTTTCTTCCAAAAATGAAGCACGTGTATTCGTTAATGCTGCAATCATTCGAACTTTTTGTCCCGAAGTAAACATATTAGCACATGCATTAGAAGAATAATCCATGTAATTATGGATGAAATTTTCCGTGGAAGTACCTCCATCACAACTATTGGTTCCTACTACACAATCACTTTTACTACGTTGATGTGGTGGAGTGTCACATACTCTATCACCATTGGTTGTACAATTTGTATTTGTTGGACAAATAGAAGCACCATTAACATCCTGATCGCCTTCAAACGTATGATATAAGTTTAAAGAGTGACCTAATTCATGTGGTAGGGTATGGTCATTTTTATCTTTAAATGCATTTACAAGTATTATTGCTCCATCAATGGATGAACCATGACTGGAAGCAAAATAGGCATATCCTTGTGTACCAAATCCTCCATTATTATTGTCAATCTCAGAAACCAACCAAATATTGTAATATTTAGTTTGATCCCAAACATCAAGCGCTTTTAAAGATGGTTCACTAATACCATCTGTGTTAGCAGTTACTCCAGCAGCCATATATTTCGCATCGGAGGACATGTCGCGACGAGTTATTCCTGTAGTGCAATTTCCTTGTGGGTCGCGCACTGCTAAAGCAAATTCAATGGTTAAATCCACTCCATTCCCATCGCCATGCGTCCCAGCAACCTTTCTGTATACTTCATTCAAGTTTTGAATTGCTGCATAGATTTGTTCGTCACTTATTTGAGACATACTTGTTTTTGTCTCCATTACGTGCACTACTAATGGTATTTTATATGAACCATTGGATTTTAATTGATACGAATGGTAGTTCGTGTTCAAATTTTTCTCAAAACTTTCTAATGCTTGAACATAGGAAGGATTGGATAATAGTTGTTTTTTGTGGTATTGATCGAAACCACATTTTTCTTGAGAGTGAACACGAAGCGACAAAATCAAGATAATTAATACAGATAAAGATAAACGCATAATAAAATTTATAACTAAGACGTAGGTTCGTCTAAATGGTAGCTAAATATAGTAAAAGAAATTAAAAAGTTAAATAGGATTTAAATTGATTGACTTATTTTGCTTGAAAATAAGTACATAGATATTTTAATCCTTTAGATTGTATGTAAGAAGAGAAGAAGTTAGACCCATTCTTGTTTAAATGTACTAAATCACCATAATCCGAGTTTTTCATAGGGAAATTAGAACAGTCTATATATTTTATAGCTTTAAAATCTTTAGCATAAATTTGCATGAATTTAACTTTGTGATAGTTAGAATGTCGAATTAATTCAATTCTTTTTGGTGTATTGATGAAAAAAAGTTTTTTATCTTTTTGTGCACAAAAATGTTGTATTTTTTTTAGATAGAATAATTCAAATTTAGAAATTACCGGTTGTCGTGGTAATGTAAAGAAAGGCATTGGTTTTCCAGTTTTAAGTTTTCTCAAAACCATTGGTAAAATATTTCTTTCAAGTTGTAAATAACCACCTATATTAAGTTGGATTTCTCGATTCCTTAGTTTATTTATATTGTTTTTGAAAGCTGGTCGAATGAGTGTTGGTATGAGTGAAATAGTAGCATATGGATTACTTTTTAATAACATGTAAAAATCAGTTGAATTCATCCAACTATAATAAATAGGAAAACAGCCTCTTAACATTTCGAAATTAATGGTTTTGTATTCTTTAAAGATGTTAATTGGCGAAAACGATAAAATAATGGTATCTATTTGATAATTAACTCTTAAAACTTCTTTTAATTTTAAATAGGATTGAAAATAAGATTCGGAAGAAGAAGATAAATTAATTGCAGAGGAAATTATAGAATCGTTAATAGCACACTGTGTATTTGAATCTCCTAAAAACAAAATATGTTTTGATTTATTGAATTTAGGTGTGCTATTTAATGTAATATAACGATTTGTAAAAATAATTAACGAACAAAAAAACACGAAAATAAAGAAAAATAAACCGATTTTTTTAATAAATAAATTTAGGTTCATTTTAATCGTTTTGTGTAATTCGTTTAAAGTAAACACGAATTCTATTTTCAATATAATAATGGGATATAAAGCTTAATAGAAGTGAGATGAAAAATATTAAAGTAATCAAAATTAAATCGTTTTTTAATATGGAAATCCTTTCGCTTATGAAATTAAAATTCCTGGCAACAACCATATGAATAAGATAAAAACTAAAGCTAATTTCGCCTAAATTGATAAATATTTTTCTGGAGATAAATTTTGAAATTATTCCTTTCTGAAATGAAAAAGTCAATAGAATAAAACCCATTGGAATCCAATAATAAATTGAATATCGGTAACCTATAGGTATGGTATGTCTGTATAAATAAAAAAGGATAATCAATACTAAAGAAAAAACTTCTAAAATCGAATGTGTAATTATTGATTTCTCTTTCGATTTTTGAAAAATTTGATAGAGTAATATCCCTAATACGAAATCACTTATCCTTATCAGTGGATTAATATTAAAAATAGGTTCCCAATAGTTTTCGTTACTTATTAACACTCCAAATGGCAGAATTAGAATTGGGAGTACAAAAAAGAGGTAACTTTTTCTATATTTAGTCAATAATAGTATAATAAAAGGAAACATTAGATAGAAAAATAGTTCATTCGAAATACTCCAAGATGGTGCGTTAAATGACCAAAAAACGGTTTGTTTAGGAAACCAACTCTGAATTAATAGGGAGTTTGCAAAAAAATTAAAAAACCAAAAAGCTGTTTCTCGTCGAAAACCATTTAGAGAGACAGGAATTGCAAGTATGAGTGTGATTAAATGTAATGGGTAAATTCTACTAAATCGATTAAAATAAAATTTTTTAAATGAAAAATCTCCTATAATAATGGAGTTAGAATAATTGTATGCTAAAATGAATCCACTTAATATAAAAAAGAAACTAACACCTAAATGACCTTCATTAAAATAGTTTTCATTGATTGCTTGAAGTGATTTTCTCGTGTTTCCAAACAAATGAATGTGACTCAAAAATACAATAAAAGCGAAAAAGAATCGTAATGAGGTAAGTGGCTTAATCATTTAAATTCTATAGGTTTTCGTATTATAATTTTGGAGCTAAATAGAAATCAGAAGTAACTACAGTTTCATTTTTATTTTCATCTAAAACATGTACAGTCATGATAAGCTCTTTCATTTTTGAATGCTTGGAAACAATAAATGAATTCTTATAGGTGTAACTCGTTCCGAAAATCTGTTTTGTATCTGCAAAATAATTGATGCCGTTAATGTCGCTTATCTCAAGTATTAACGAAGTTAATGCATCATTATCGGAAGCCGTAAATTGCATCGTTACTTCATTGTCAACTCCTGGTATTGTGTCTTTAGTATGCGGAGAAATAATCGTGATCATTGGTTTGACTTTGTCAGATAATTTGCCACATCGGATAAAGATAAATAATCCAAAAAAACAAAATAAAACAATTTTCATGCGACTACATTCTAAAAATAAAAATGTAAAAATAATATAAATGTTTGTTTCTTAATAACTATAAGTAGCAATAAATGAATTGATTTCAACTATGTGAAATAATTTAAACGTTACCTTGTGTATTTAATTTTCATACACGGCATTCCTTTCCTCTTTTATTCGGTAAATTTGAATTGAATATTAGAAGAACGAATGAAAAAAATTTTAGTTTCAAGCCTACTTATTGCCTTACTAATTGTTTCCTATGGTTGGATTAATTCTTCCTGTCAAACGAAGTCCGTAAAATCCAATTTACCCAAAGTCGTGGCAAATCCAGAAGTGGTTTTGTCGGATAATGATTTATTACAAAGTGCAACACCAGAAGAATTAGGGATTAGTAAATCTAAATTAAAAGAAATTGATGAAATAGCTCTCCACTCAATTCGTGCTGGTGCGTTTCCTGGATGTCAAATACTTGTCGCATTAGATGGTAAAGTAATCTATCAAAAGAACTTTGGTACAACCATGTTTGGAAATAATGATACGGTTAGAAATGACTATTTGTACGACATTGCATCGGTAACCAAAATTGCGGGCTCCACCTTAGCGTTAATGCGTTTACAAACCATGGATAAATTTTCCTTAGATAAACAATTAAAGGATTATATACCGGAATTAGTTGGGAATGGTAAATTCTCCAACATGCTAATTCGTGATATGATGGCACATCAAGCTGGTTTGGTTGCTTGGATACCTTTCTACCAAAAGACCTTAAAAAATGGCAAACTTGCTCCGGAGTTATATAAAACTGCTAAGGCAAACGGCTATGAAAACGAAGTGGCAAAAGATATTTGGTTAAATTCTGCGTATTCCGATACAATTTACCAAAGATTATTAGAAAGTAATTTAACTCCTGGAAAACATTACGAATACTCCGATTTAGGGTATTACTTCATGAAAAAAATCATTGAGAAACAAAGTGCAACTTCTATGGATGTTTTCTTGAAAAATGAAATCTATGCGCCATTAGGTTTGACGCATATTGGGTATAAACCACTTTCTTGGTATACCTTGAATAAAATTGTGCCTACTGAAAATGATAAAACGTTCAGAGGACAACAAATTCATGGACACGTGCATGATCCAGGAGCTGCCATGTTAGGTGGTGTTGCTGGTCACGCAGGATTGTTTTCTAATGCACGTGATCTTGCTTGTATTATGCAATTGTTCTTAAATAAAGGAAAGGCTGGAGATAAGCAATTGATCTCTGAAAAAGTATTAGAAGAATATACGAGAGTGCAATTTGCAGGAAATCGTCGAGGTGCAGGATTCGATAAGCCTACAATGAGTAAAAAGGGACAAACTTGTGGACTTGTTTCTGCGGAAAGTTTTGGTCACTCAGGATTTACTGGAACCTTCGTTTGGGCGGATCCTGTTCATAAAATCAATTACGTATTCTTATCCAACCGAGTTTGTCCAAGTGCGGAAAACTGGAAAATTCGAGATATGAATGTGCGCACAAACATTCAACAAGTTATTTACGAAGCTGTCCTAAATAGAACTAAAAAATAAAATATGAAAATTGGAATAGTGTTATATCCTACGTTTGGAGGAAGTGGTGTAGTAGCAACCGAATTAGGAAAAGCGTTGGCAGTTAAAGGACACGAAGTACATTTCATCACCTATTCCCAACCTGTTCGTTTAGGTAGTTTTAGAGAAAATATTTACTATCATGAAGTTTCGGTTTCGGATTATCCTTTGTTTGATTTTCAGCCTTATGAAACAGTATTAACTTCTAAAATTGTGGATGTGGTTAAATACGAAGGATTAGATTTATTACATGTACATTATGCAATTCCACATGCTTCAGCTGCTTATATGGCAAAAGAAATTTTGAAAACGCAAGGCATACACATTCCTTTTATTACTACTTTGCATGGTACAGATATTACTTTAGTTGGGAAAGATCCGTCTTTTGAACCTGTAATTACGTTTTGTTTGAATAAATCGGATGCAGTCACTACGGTGTCGGAAAGTTTGAAAGAAGATACGTACGAACACTTTGCTACCGAAAGAAAAATTCACGTAATTCCAAATTTTATCTCTGTTCCTTCTGAATTCCCTGAACAAGACTTAGAAATGAGAAGGAAATATGCACTCGACGAAGAACGTATCGTTTGTCATATTTCCAATTTTAGAAAGGTGAAAAGGGTAGAGGATGTAGTAGCAGTTTTTGCTAAATTAAACGAGAAAGTTCCATCGAAATTATTATTTGCTGGAGATGGGCCAGAACGTAGTACCGCAGAACGTTTAGCGCGTGAATTGAAGATTTGTCACCGAGTGATTTTTGTTGGTAAAGTGCGTGATACATCACATGTACTTAAGATAAGCGATTTATTTATTCTTCCTTCGGAAACAGAAAGTTTTGGTTTGGCAGCCTTAGAAGCAATGGCACTTGGTGTTCCTGTAATATCTTCTAATACCGGTGGAATCCCTGAGGTCAATAAACATGGATATTCCGGTTACCTTTCCAATGTTGGTGATGTGGAAGACATGGCGAAAAATGCGGTTGAAATTCTTGAAAATAGTGCAACGTTACAAACATTTAAAGAACAAGCGTGGTTACAAGCTCAAGAATTTAAAATCGAAAAAATATTACCGCTTTACGAAGCGTTGTATTCTGAAGTATTAGCGTTAACTTGAATGTAGTTTTTATAGACCAATGCCCCACCAACCAAGGCATACGTTGGTGCTAAAAACCATCCAATCACTGGGATTAGTAAGATAAACATAAATCCAAGTCCTAATGCAAACAACAAAGATTTGTTTTGTTTGTAAATCACCCTACTTTCTTGGATGGTAAATCCATTGCGCTCTAAAGAATAATCCATCATCAAAATACCGTTGTAATAAGCAAGGACAATAAAAGTCATCAATGGCGTTAGAATGGAAAGAACTGGAATAAATGACAATCCTGTAATGATAAGGATGATTCCAAACTGTTTAAAGGAATTACTAATCGATAATTTAATTCCACGCCAAATTTCTGCTGTCCATCCAAAATTCTCACGTTTGGGATGTGTTGCTAATAATTGATGTACTTTCCTACTTATCATTGAAAAATAGGGTGTACCAATAATTAAAAAGATACTCGTGAAAAATGAATCTTTATTGGAATTGATGGAGTGACGTACCAACCAAAAAATTCCATTGACACCATACTTCAATTCTGTTTTAGATAATTTGATGTAATGCTCACCTTGTGTGAGTAACCACTTTGTAATCCATGATTCATTCAAATCGACCCAATGAAGTAATCCCTGAATGCTGATGGAGAATAATATTAAAAAGGAAAATCCCGAAATAAGTAAGTAGCGTTTCAATTTGTTTTGCCAAATAAAAACATGAGCATCCAAAAATAATTGGAGTCCAGCAACCATTAACTTATTGGAATGTGTTACTTTCTGACTAAATTTTTTGTTCTCTGACATATTTTAACGCAAAAAAAAAAGACCACTAAAAAGTGGTCTTTCAAATATAATTGAATTTCTATTACTTTTTGATAGTAGAGAAACTTCTTTTTTCTTTGATTCTTGCAGCTTTACCAGTAAGTTCTCTGAAGTAGAAAATACGAGCTCTACGTACAGCACCTTTCTTAGTAACTACGATTTGATCAACAAATGGTGAAGCGATTGGAAAGATACGCTCAACACCAACGTTACCTGACATTTTACGAACTGTAAAAGTTTCAGTAACACCAGAACCACGACGTTGTAATACAACACCTTGGAATTGCTGGATACGCTCCTTGTTTCCTTCTTTAATTTTATAAGATACGATAATTGTATCACCACTTTTGAAATTCGGGAAGTTCTTAACTTCTACTAATTCGTTCTCAAGTTGTTTAATGATATCCATGTTGCTTAATTTCTTTTATCTATTTCCCGATATGATTCGGAGTGCAATATTACGAATAAAATTTAATTAAACTTTAGTAAATGAAAAAAAAAATAAAATAATCGTAGTTTTATGTATTCTGAAAATAAAACGACTTTGAATTTCAAGTATTTCAAATATACTATTAACAGCTAAAATGTTTAAATGTTATCTGTTTTTTTGGTATTCAAAAGTGTTTAAGCACTAACTTCGAATCAAATTATAGATATGACAAAGGTAATCTCTTTTATAAGTCGCAAAGGTGGAACAGGTAAAACCACAAATGCAATTAATTTAGCTACCATGCTTCATAGTTTGGGGAATAAAGTATTGTTGATTGAAACAGACACCAATTATACCTTGAGCACACTACGTAAAATGGAGTTGTTTAAAACAGGTGCTAAAGAAGATCAATTATTCGCAATACTACCTTCGGAAGACCTTATTATTTCGGAAGAGATGGATACATACAAAAAGAAAAACTTCGATTTTATCATTTTAGATACAGCAGGGAAAACGACAGACGTTAGCATTAAAAAAATATGTGTGTCCAGTGATTTGGTTCTAATTCCAACAAGTTTATCCCAAAACGATTTACTGGTTACATATCAAACAGTAGAAGATTTAAAACCAGCGAAAGAATTAAATGAAAAATTAAAAATTGCGATTCTTCCAAATAGAATTCATGGCTCAACGAGGACAAAAACGATCAACGGTATGCTGGAACAATTAGATGCTATAATTTTAGAAAATTTCGTTCCTGCCAAAAATATGTTTACACAATCTAGTACTATTCTCGCAGAAAAAGAGTAT
>CANGOF010000103.1 GCA_947455515.1 Flavobacteriia bacterium | reverse complement strand
TTTTGTGTAACCAAGGTTACAAAAAACGTAAAATAGTCTTATTATTTTTGATATAAATTAAATGGCTATGAATCCAATTATATTTTCCGTAAGTAAAAATAAATGTCCACGTTGTCATCAAGGAGATGTATTTGTGCATGGACACGCATTCAAAAAAGGGTTTGATAAAATGCATTCGCATTGCTCCTGTTGCCATTTGAAATATGAGAAAGAACCTGGTTTTTTCTATGGCGCAATGTATGTGAGTTACGCTTTGACCGTTGCAATTTTTGTAACTGTTTGGGTGTTGAACCTATGGTTTTTGAATTTATCAACGACAGGATTTATCACCACGGTCATACTTTCCATTATAGGTTTGATGACAATTGTGTATCGTACAGCTAGGTTGGTATGGCTTAATTTTTTTGTTCGGTACAATAAAACGATGGATGTGGAAGTAAAATCGTAGCTTATTTATCAATTACTTTTCGGCTGACTTTTACAACCAAACTACGAGGAATAAATCGAACCATAAATGCCAGTAATTGATTCATAAACCCATGAATAGCTACTTGTTTTCCTTTTAACATGGCTGTATAACCGAATTTTGCAACATCATAAGAACTCGCTAGTTTAGTTTTGGAGAACAAGGCACTTTTATCTGCTTGAGCAGTTTTACTAAATCCAGAAGCTGTAGCCCCAGGACAAAGTGCTGTTACCGTAATACCGTGCGAACTAACTTCGTTGTTGAGTGCTTCAGAAAAACTAAGCACATACGGTTTTGTGGCACAATAAACTGCCATCGTTGGACCAGGAACAAAAGCAGCTGTTGAAGCTACGTTCATAATTTTTCCTGATTTTCGAGCAATCATTCCAGGTAGGTATAATTTCGAAAATTGAGTAAGTGCCGTAATATTCACCTGTATCATATTGCTTTCCTGAACCCAATCTGAATGTTCGAATTTACCATACAATCCAAAACCAGCGTTATTGATGAGGTAATCGATTTGAATTCCAAGCGATTCTGTTTCTTCAAATACTTCGTGTGCCGCATTTGGAATAGCAAGATCTTTTTCAATGACAACGACGTTGATTCCAAACTCTTTTTCTAATTGCACTTTTAGCTCGTCAAGCTTTACTTTATTACGTGCTACAATCACTAAGTTTCCACCTCGCGAAGCGTGAATTTTAGCTAATTCTAATCCAATTCCACTGGAAGCTCCAGTAATCAATGCTGTTTTCATAGTATTTTTATTCTAACTGAAATTAACTAACTTTTCATCCTGAGCTTGTCGAAGGACGTCACTCGTCACTACGGTTCGTGAGGCCCTCGAACGACCGTCACTCGTCATGGTAACTGAGGTTCTCGAAGTTACGCTTCTTCTAACGTTTTTATATCAAACTTTTGCATTTTCATGAAAGCTTGGACAACTCGTTGACCTTTTTCAGCCATTAATTTTGATAGGCATGTTGGTACAATTTGCCATGAAACACCGAATTCATCAGCTAACCAACCACAGCGGTCATAGCGACCATTTTCTCCTAGTTTTTCCCAATAATGGTCGATTTCATCTTGTGTATCACAATCGATCACAAAGGAATTCCCTGGAGTGAAATCAAAATCGTGTGCTAAGGAGCTACTCATTGCTTGAAAGATGGTTCCGTTTAATTCATATTGAGCAAATAACAACGTACCTGATTCAAGTCCCGCTTCAGTTGGGTAGGGCGCTTCGAAACGGATTGTTGCATCCTCGAACGTTGCGGTGTAATGATCAATCGCTTTTTTTACGAATCCCATTTTTTCGTTTGCAAATAACAAACAAGGGACAATCTTTTGTGTGCCTTCGATGTCTTTTACATCCAATTGCCAACTATTACCAAATTGATCTTCCACCCACGCATATTTTGGAGACCATGCGTACGCATCTAAAGGCATCATCACCTTTCCGTTTTCAGAGAGAAGTTTATATAAACGAGTGACTTTCTCTTCATTTCCAGCATATACATACAATGAAACGGATTGCGTTGTTTTATACATTGGTCCGCCGTTTAATCCCATGATTTTTAAACCATCTAAACGGAAAGTCGTAACCATCGGGTTGCTTGCTAAAATGCTTGTATTATTAAAAACGAAACAGTAAAATTCAGCTGCTTGTTGTGCCTCGGTATTGAACCAAAGACATGGGTAGATAGGATGGGTCATAGGGGGATTTTATTTCTTTTTCGCTAAAATAATTATCAATAAAGGTATTACTAATCCAATTAAACCATAATAATCTTTTTCTTTGAAAGAATAAACGAAAATACATAAAGTCAGAAATACTGCGAATAGTATAATTAGTAAAGATAATACACTTCGTTTTTTCATGTGTGGTCTTAGAACATCTTTAATTCAAATCTATTAATTATTCGCGATTAATTGGTGTTTTTTGTTTTACTTTTAAAGTATATATTAGTAATGTACACTCTTGTATTTTACTAATATATACTTTTATATTTTACTAAAATAAACTTTTGTATATTTGTAAAATAAACTTTTGTATTTTGCTAAAATAAAGAGTGATATGTTATTAAAATCAGAAATAGAAGATGTCTTTCATGCGCAACAAGTAGCGCTTAAAAAAGACTTATTGACTTCGCGCAATTATTTAGTCGAGCGTACTTTCAAAGGAAAACAAGTGGAGGTTATCTCGGGAATAAGACGTTCTGGAAAAAGTACCCTAATGCGAATGATCATGGCGCATTATGCTCCAAATGTGGTGTGTTTTAACTTTGAAGATTCGCGTATATTTGGTTTTGATGTCACAGATTTTAAGCGCTTAGATGAAATCATAGGCGATGGGCATCCTGTTTATTTTTTTGATGAAATACAGAATGTGGACAATTGGGAAATCTTTGTCAGACAATTACATGAACGAGGAGAAAAGGTATTTGTGACAGGTTCTAATGCATCACTTTTAAGTAAAGAACTCGGAACGAAACTCACAGGGCGTTATTTAAGTCACGAATTATTTCCTTTTGCATATAATGAATTTTTGGACCATACCAAGCAAGAAAACAGCTTGGTTTCGTTCGAAAATTATCGAAAATTAGGAGGTTTTCCAGAATTTTTAGACACGCAAAACACAGACGTGTTACAGACTTTGTTGCGCGACATATTATTCCGCGACATAGCTATACGTTATGGTATACGTAACACGAAAACATTGTTTGACATCGCTTTGCACTTATTGAGCAATGTAGGGAAAGAAACAACGTTTAACAGTTTACGTAAAACGTTTGATGTTGGTTCTACGAATTCCGTCTCTGATTATTTGAAATGGTTGGAGGATACCTATATCTTGTTCTTTTTACCACGTTTTAGTTGGTCGCCGAAAAGTGTCTTAGTCAATCCTCGTAAAGTCTATGCGATCGACACAGGCTTTGTCCAAGCCAATACTTTGAGTCGCTCAGCAGATTCAGGTCGATTGCTCGAAAATATGGTTTACCTACATTTGCGCCAACAAACGACCGAACTCTTTTATTTCCGTGAAAAAGGGGAGTGTGACTTCGTAGTAATGGAAAAAGGAAAATGTAAACAAGTAATCCAAGTATGTGAACACTTACATTCCGAAAATAAAAACAGAGAAATCGCAGGACTCTTAGAAGCATTGCAATTTTTCGGATTGGAAGAAGGGTATATCTACACCTTAGATCAAGAAGACGAATTTGTAGTAGAAGGAAAAAAGATAATCGTTAAAAAGGTTAGGGCTGTAATGGTGTAATTCAATTTTTAATTTATTACTATTTTTGTGTGTTTATATGAAACATTCGATTTTTACTTTGGTTCTTTTGTTTTCGATTTACAAGGTTCCATCATTTTTCGCACAAGATACACTTGCGAGTTTATCAAGTGACACAACGAACAATTTCTTTTACCACAATCAAGATTATGGTTCCGAATCCCAATTTGGGCATTTAAATGTCATTACAAATATTGGTTTTTCTGTGGTCGGACCTCAATTTTGGGGCTATCGTTTGGGAGATATTCCTTTTAATGAAGGGATGAGGAAATTAGGAGAAAGTTTTGCTCATCCATCTTTAATAAAAGATTATTACGGAAGTTATGGAGCTTTTTTCTACCAAGAATTTGTACCTATCGTCGGCTTTGCTTCTTATCCAAATTATATT
The DNA here is from genome assembly GCA_947455515.1 of Flavobacteriia bacterium. GTDB lineage: Bacteria > Bacteroidota > Bacteroidia > Flavobacteriales_D > Crocinitomicaceae > CANHVK01. The sequence goes on along the minus strand of CANGOF010000103.1, from coordinate 5,930 downwards.
TTTCATATAATGGGAGAAGGAATGTTGACACGTAAATTGTATGAATACAATCTTTCAAAAGGTCGAAGTAAATTGAAATCCCGTATATATTCGGTTTCAACCATGGTTACCGCTCAAATTATAAACGAAATTATTGAAGCGCCAATTACATGGAGAGGGGATGCAATTTCAGATATTGTTGTGAATAATACAGTTGGAATCATTGCTTTTTCCTACGATCGCTTTGCGCGCATTTTTTCGAATAGACATGTAAAGTTGCTATATTGGCCGGGTCAACCGTTGATCGATGTACGTGATGGTGTGATGTATAATAATACTGAAACCTATATGTTGCGAACAACCATGGGGAAATGGACTAAAGCAAAACTTGGATTTATGTTAGGCCTACCATCTTCGTTTGGTATTGGGGTGACCTATCCAGTTAATGAACAGGATAATATTTCAGCATTTGCAATCTTAGGGCAATCACCAATTGTACCTAAATATTCCTATGTTAAACCCTATGTAGAACGTTCTTTACCAATATCGGAAAGGCCAAAAAACAAAGTTAAAGACACCTTAAATTACGATTTTCAGTCTGCTTTTCGTTTTACGTGGGACAGAAAAGGTTCATTAATGACATCTTTAGAGATTGGTTATCCGAAAATGAATTACACGCTTAATGTATATCCGGGTGTGATGAAAATTGCAGGATTTAATTTTGGAACCTTTGTATTTGCTGGAAAAAATTATCCTACAACAATAGGGTTAACACTAAAGTGGATGCCAATTATGCCAGGCATTCGATTTAATTAAACCGATTCTTGCTGCTTTTTCCTATTTAAGTTATTATATATTAGCTTAGTGTAAACAAAGTAGTACCCAATTACCCCTATGATTCCGCCTCCTATGAATCCAGAAAAAGTATGGAATTTCAAAACGAAAGTTCCAATAGCGCCTAAAAAACCGAGCGGTAAGAATATCCAAAATAGTATTTTCCAATGGTAATACAGAAACAATCCTAGTATCACTAATGGAGCTACATGTAAGCTTGGAAAGTCGCCCAATGGAGTACTCATTTTGTACATTTCTTGTAAGTGCTCAAACATTCCTTTATTGATGAATAAATGTTCATTCCCATTGTAGTTAGTTAACATGACTTCCGAAGCTGTAGTCGGAAAAAATATGTAAATCAGGTAAGTTAGCAAGTAGGTTGCTATAACACTTAAATAAAAAGAAGTAAGTTGAACAACACTTATCTTTCGATTGAAAGCAAACAAAAGTCCAGACATCGGAACATAGGTCAAGCATGCGATATAAGGCCACATGATGTAGATGTTGACTGGTGTCCAATGATCAATAATGGTTTTTAACGAGGTAGGAGTGAACTGTGCACCACCAAATTCACAAATGAATTGATAACATATCGTAACCGCCAGAAGTAAGAAATAGAGCAGAATGTATGTGAGGAGTTTAATCCAAGGATTGTGGTTGTATTTACGAAACATTTTTAGTCCTTTTTAGAAGTTTATACAAAGCTAAAAAGACAACTATAATTATCCAATAAACGACAGAAATGAAGATGCTAAAAAATAAGTAGTATAAGAACCATATTCCGAACAAAAGACCGTAATTTGTGTGTTGATTTACGAAAATAAATGTATAATCATCGTAAAACATATATAACCAAAAAACAATAGAACAACCTATGATTAACTTGAGATAAATCTTCCCAGCTTTTTCGAGGATGGGTGTTCGGTAGTGATTCATTTTACTAGTTTAATTCATCAAACCCCAAATTGTCTTAAATGATGATCTGCATGTTTATATGCTAACATCCCAACATCTTCTTTTGTCATTTTACGGAAAAAAGGATGCACAAACGATGGGTTGTTGTAGCTAACATATTTCTCTAAACTCGCAATCCATTTGGTTTTATCTTGTTCGAAATCAGTATCTACCTTTGTGATAAGAAAATCACCTGTTGTTGGAGAATTCTTACGAATTGGATCTTCATTTTTCAAGGTTTGTTTCAAAGCCCATTTACCAATGAGGTAGCCGATAAACACCGGTTTGATAATGCGTTCACCATGAAACATATCTTCACCCACCAAACAATGTTTGATCATTTGATGTGCGTTCATTTTCCCCCAAACAGCTTTTGAATCAGGAGTTAATTGTTGAATACGATTAGAAATTTCTATTCTAGTTTGTGGATCAAAAATTGTTTTCATGGTGTGTTGTTTAATGATGTTGTTTTGAGAGTCTAAAAGTATAAAATTCTATAAAATATAATGGCTAATAAATTGATTTTTAGACTAACTATTTATTATCTGGATAAGAGGTTAAAATAGTCTGCTACTTTCCTATTTTCTTTCCGTATTTTTAATGGTAAAATCAGACAAATTATGAAAACTACATTACTTATAGGAGCAGGATCAGATATTGCCAAAGAAATTTGTAACTCGTTAAAAGCAAAAGAGGAACGTGTACTAACTATTTCACGTAACGAAATTGAATATACTTCCGACCAACATTATATCATAGATTGGAGTTTAACGGATGCTTTACCATCAATTGATGGAGAAATTCATAGCCTTATCTATTTTCCGGGAAGTATCACACTGAAACCTTTTCGTTCTATAAAACCAGCTGATTTTCAATCTGATTTTGAAGTAAATGTCTTAAATGCCATTCGCAGTGTTCAAGCTTATTTACCAAATTTAAAGCTAGCAAATCAAGCTTCCATCTTGTTTTTAGTTCTATAGCTGTTCAACAAGGAATGTCCTTTCATGCGACAATCGGTGTAAGCAAAGGAGCTATTGAAGGTTTAACGCGATCTTTAGCGGCAGAGTTTGCTCCTGCGATACGTGTCAACTGCATCGCTTTATCGTTGACGGATACTAAACTTGCGGGTAAACTGACAAGTACTCCTGAAAAAATCGATGCCATAGCTCAAAAACATCCAATGAAACGCATTGGTAATGTGAAAGATGTCGCGAATTATGCTGCATTTATAACATCGGAGGAAGCGTCTTGGATAACAGGCCAGATTTTACATTTGGATGGCGGGATGTCGGTGGTTAAATGATTCCCATAGCTGCGGGTTAAAACCCGCAGCTATGGGAATCACATCATCGGTGTGGGTTTTAACCCACACCGATGATGATAAATGATATCATTCATTCTCCAATTCCACATTTTCAAATCCATGCAATTCCATGTATTTAATATATTCAGATTCAAATGTTCGTTTTTGGTGATGTTGTTTTTGGTTTAGAATGTAATAATAAACCTTGTCTACCGCTGAATGCGAAACGCCAAATACACCAAACCCGCGCTGCCAAATAAATTTCTCTGAAATTAGCTTGTTTTTATTGACAAAAAAAGAACTACTTCCTTTGATTTGTTTAATGATATCTGTAATTGATATTTGCGGGTTGATTCCAAATAAACAATGAACATGGTCTGGCATACCATTAACGATACTGACCATACATCCCATTTTCTTTAATTCTTCTTTTAAAAAGTTAAATAATTTATGTTCCATGTTTGAATGGATTAAGGGTCTGCGATTTTTTGTTGCCCATACTGCATGAACCCAAATTTGTGAATACGATTTTGACATTTTTTGATCATTTCTTATTTAAGTTAGTGAAAAACATCTTTTAATTCAAAATATTTGCGTCTGTTTTTTCCTCGGTGCGGGTTTCAACCCGCACCAATAAAAATTGCTAAGAATATATCATCCCCTGTAAATCATCCCTATATATCACACCCCTATTTTCATCCCCCTATTTTCATCCCCCCATTTTTATATTTCATACGCTTTTTCCAAACGTTCAGCGATTTTCTATTTTTTAGCTACGAATAAATTTAATTGTTTAAATAAAACGAGATATATTTAAACAAGATTAGATTTCTTCACCAATCGTTTGAAATGAATGTCGCTTGAATCTGTCAATATCGTTTGGTTTAAACGTGATTTACGCTTAGTAGATCATGAGTCCTTGGATTTGGCTGTCAGTGTGGGTAAACCGTTAGTATTATTGTATGTGTTCGAACCTTCTGTGATGGCATACGATGATAGCGATGTAAGACACTGGCGATTTGTGTATCAGTCTCTGTTAGACATGTAATAGCGAATTCTTCAAAAACAGGTAAACCAACGAAGACGCAAATAGAATCTAAAATTTTGAGACTAAATCGTATGCAAAAAGAACTTATTAAAATCGAACAAAATGAAATCATGGAAATGGAACAACGCTACCGGGCGACTTTCATCAATTCCTTAACATGATTTAAAGCGGTGGCTCTGGTGGGTACAATAGATAATAACAGAAATGAAAACTTGGCTATTTTTAATTCCTTGGTACATCTCGGCGCACACCCGCCGTTTATTGGGATGATTGTTCGACCGGATTCGGTAGCGCGACACACCTTGGTAAATATCTTAGAGACAGGTTATTATACAATCAATCATATTCGATAAACGATGATTTCGCAAGCACATCAAACGGCTGCACGTTACCCAAAAGAGGTGTCTGAATTCGACACTGTTGGTTTAAAAGCACAATACTTAAACGATTTTTCAGTACCTTTTGTGGAAGAAGCTTACGTGAAAATGGGGGTGAAATTCCGTGAAAAAGTGGAACTGACCATCAACGGAACGATATTAGTTATTGGTGAAATTCAACAAGTACACTTGCCACATGATGCAATGCATGAAGATGGATTTGTGGATTTGGTGCAAGCGGGGACTATTACAAATTCTGGTTTGGATAGCTATCATACAGTAACTAAAGGAACGAGGTATCCCTATGCAAAACCATGAAAGGAGTTAAAAAACAAAACCTACCCATAAAGATTTGTTTGACCTGTGAAAAACCCTTTACATGGCGGAAGAAATGGGAAAAGAATTGGGAAGAGGTAAAATATTGTAGTAAAAGATGTAAAAAATGAAACAACAATTACAACCAGAAGAAATCGACAGAATCATTGAAATGGCTTGGGAAGATCGCACACCTTTTGATGCGATACACTACCAGTTTGGATTAGTAGAATCCGATGTTAAAGCCTTAATGAAGAAAGAATTAAAATTTTCAAGCTATCGCTTATGGCGTGAACGCGTGGAGAATTGCGCTACCAAACATGCAAAGAAAAGGGTAGAAGGGATGGATCGATTTAAATGCAATTTACAACGTACAATTACAAATAATAAGATTTCGAAACGTTAATCAAAGGTTTGGTTTTTTTTCCATAGCTGCGGGTTTTAACCCGCAGCTATGGAAATTAACAAATTCACATTAAACCATTGATACATTAATTAACGGAATAATTAATTCTTGTTTTCAATTATATTTGTTTAATCAATTGATTTGCAATATAAGAAAACATTCAATGCATTATTTCAAAAACAAGTATCTACAATTATTTGTAATAATTTCATTTTTAATTAGTTGTAATTCTGTGAGGCGTTATAATGAAAAGTTTGACGCTAAGATTGCTCCAGAAAAATTACAAAAAGATGTTACATATATTCATAAGAAACTCACCAAGCTTCACCCACAACTTTATTATTATATCTCTAAAAAAGACCTCGATTATAAATTCGATAGTTTAAAAAACACGATTCAAGAACCACTAACACGAAAAGAATTCTTTTTTAAAATTAGTCCGATAATTGCTTCGATTCGGCAAGGTCATGCTAGTGTGAATGTGCCTAGGAAGCGATTGTCAAAAGAAAAAATTAAACAAATTAATTCGACAAATTTATTAACTCCTATTTCTGATTTAGAGGTTGAATTTTATGATCGTAAATTATACATTGTAAAGAATAACTCAGCAGATTCAACCATTCAGATTGGCACAGAAATAATTTCAATTGATTCTGTTAAACCTATTTCTGTTTATGATAAATACTACAATACGTTCGCATCTGATGGATTTAA
>CANGOF010000102.1 GCA_947455515.1 Flavobacteriia bacterium | reverse complement strand
TTATTTTGGGAGATGTTGTAGTACAACATCTTTACAAAAAACACACTTAAAAATATCCTCCTTTTTTTCTGTCTTCCATTGCAGCTTCGCTGACACGGTCATCCATACGGGTTGCACCACGTTCTGAGATTTTGGTATCTTTTAATTCTGTAATGATATCGTCTACAGTGTGTGCTTCACTTTCAACCGCTGCTGTACAGGTCATATCACCAACCGTACGGTAACGTACGTGTACTTTTTCGATTTTATCTTTAGGCTCTAATTGTACGAATTCATTGACATTCATCCACTGACCGTGCTCTGTTTTGATACATTCACGTTCGTGTGTAAAATAAATGGAAGGTAATTGAATGTTTTCGCGTTTGATGTAATTCCAAACATCTAGTTCTGTCCAGTTAGAAATCGGGAATACACGTACATTTTCACCTTGGTCAATTTTTCCGTTGTAGATGTTCCACAATTCAGGACGTTGTTTTTTAGGATCCCATTGTCCGAACTCATCACGTACTGAAAAGATACGTTCTTTCGCGCGTGCTTTTTCTTCATCACGACGTGCACCACCGATACATGCATCAAATTCAAATTCATTGATGACATCTAACAAGGTATAAGTTTGAAGTCCATTTCTACTTGGAAATTTACCTTTACCATCTTGTAAATTCTTTTCCTTGATGGTATCTGCAACGTAACGAACGATAAGTTTTTCGCCTAATTCTTTTGCGAGGTTATCGCGGTATTCAATCGCTTCTGGGAAATTATGTCCTGTATCCACGTGTACTAATGGAAATGGGAATTTTCCTGGGCGAAATGCTTTCAATGCTAAGTGCACCAAGCAAATACTATCTTTTCCTCCACTGAATAATAGTGCAGGTCTTTCGAATTGTCCTGCGACCTCTCTAAGGATGTAAATTGCTTCTGCTTCTAATTGATCTAAGTAATCCACTTTTTTTGTTTTTTTGGGTTTATTATGGGATGTTGTAGTGCAACATCCTTACATCATGCGTGCAAGCCGCATTCTTTTTTATCTGTGTTTTCCCACCACCATCTTCCAGCGCGAAAATCGTCTCCTGGCTTGATTGCGCGTGTGCATGGCTGACAACCAATGCTCACAAATCCGCGATCGTGTAAAATGTTGTATGGTATGTTGTGTTTTTTAATTTCTGCTTTAACTTCTTCCGATGTCCATTTGGTTAGGGGATGCACTTTGATGATATTTCTAGCTTCATCCTTTTCCACCATTGGCATGGCTTTACGGTTTTCCGAATGTTCTGCACGCAATCCCGTAATCCAACATTCGACTCCATTAAGTGCACGATTAAGAGGTTCCACTTTACGAATGAAACAACATTCTTTTCTGTCTTCTAGCGAATTATAAAAACTGCTAGGACCTTTTTCCGTAATTAATTTTTCTACTCCTTCATGTTTAGGAAAGAACACTTCTATCTTCTTTCCATAACGTTCCAATGTACTTGATAACACAGAATATGTCTCCGGAAACAAGCGTCCAGTATCTAAGGTGAACACACGAATTGGAAGGTTATTTGCAAAAATATAATGCGTAATCACCTGATCCTCTTCGCTCAAACTTGTAGAAAAAGCAGCACTAGTAGGAAACTTCAAAGCAATTAGCTTTAACGTTTCTTCCAAGTTTAAATTTTCAACATTCAATTCCATTTTATGCATTTAATGTTTTAGTCGTTTCATAAATTGTATGCCAATCTTGGTATGTCAATGCAATTTCACTTGCTGTTGCAGCGTTACGGATACGATCTTTAGACAAACTTCCGATGATAGGAAGAGCACCTAATTTGTGAATCCACGCAACCGCGATTTGTTCAATGTTTGAGTTGTATTTGTCCGCCAATTCATTTAAAACCCCACGAATAGTTTCCGCTTGGAAATCGTGTCCGTGAAGAATTCTACCATCTGCTAAAGGTCCAAAAGCCATTGGTTTACTGTATTGTTCTTTGATAAAATCAACACGACCATCTTCTAACGCTCTTGTATTCAATAGATTTAATTCAAAATGATTGGTAACTACCTCTTGTGAAAGTCGCGAAGCAATTAGTTTATGTTGTTGTACATTGAAATTAGATACACCCACGTGTTTTACTTTTCCACGTAATTGTAAGGTAGTTAAAACAGAAGCTACAGCATCTACTTTCATTAATGGGTCATAATCTTGAACTAAAACCACATCAATATAATCCGTATTTAAGCGTTTAAGTGATTCATCAATTTGATGTTGAATACTTTTCTCTGTAAATGGTTCATAAATAAATGTACCATCATCCTGAGGATGTTTGTTGCTTATTTTAGTGAATAATACAATTTCTTCGCGTTTTACGCCTAACAATTCTAAAGCTTTCCCGAATAATTCTTCGATACGGCCTTTTCCGTAAAGTGGAGAAATATCAAAGGCATTAATACCAAGACTTAAGAGGTATTCAGTAATTTCTTTTACTTTTTCAACCGTTAAATCTGCTTCATTTTCCCATCTCCAGAAACTGTAAATTGAATCTGATGTTTCTGGTCCTGAATCGCTTAGTAATACTCTTTTCATTTTTTTACAATTATTTTATTTTTTTTCACCATTAAGAAATTGAGAAATTTAGAAGATGTGAAAATTAATAAGTTCATTTAGTGACCTTTAGTCAAAATATCTAAATGAAACTAACACTATATCTATCCGACTCTTATTTTCTTAATTTCTCAATGGTTCAATCATTTCACGTTAAATTTTCATTATTTAAAGATAGACATATAAATAATACGAAGACTGACTATGATGACAACAATTCCAACAAAAATCATCATTGCTTTTACATTTAACTTTTTGGATAAGTGAGCTGCAATTGGTGCTGCGCATACACCACCTAAAATTAATCCTAAAATTGTCTGCCAACCGGAACCTCCGATTAATGTAAAAAATGTAAATGAACTTGCGAGTGAAACAAAGAATTCAGCCAAATTCACCGAACCAATCACTAATCGAGGAGTTTTACCACTTGCAATTAATGTTGAAGAAACAACAGGTCCCCAACCACCACCACCGATAGCATCTAGGAAACCACCTGCAGTTGCTAACCAACCAACATGTTTGATTTTTTTTCTTTTTTGGTGTTTGCGTACCACTTTTACAATGATGATAATTCCTAAAATCAATGTGTATGTGCCAACTACTGGCTTGATATATGCGTTATAGTTTTCAAATTCAGTTAAGATATATGCACCGATAATGGAACCGATAACCCCTGGTAATACAATCACTTTAAACAATTTGCTATTGACATTCCCGAATTTCAAGTGCATTAAACCAGAAACTCCACTTGTGAAAATTTCGGAGGCATGCACACTCATACTCGCAACAGCAGGACTAATTCCAAAAGAAAGTAGGAAGGTTGTAGCACTAACACCGTAAGCCATACCAAGTGCACCGTCAATCATTTGCGCGATGAAACCACCCAACATAAAGTACAAGAAATCTCCATCCAATTCATTAACAGCAGTACACGTACAATTCCAAATTGTTTTTGGAGGTAATAACGTAAATAGAATGTGACCAGCCACTAAAATTCCAAATACACCCAAGGTGTAAAGTACAATTTTACGAAGATCCACATCGTACCATTTTTTTTCGTTTTTTTGAACTAAGGAAGCTGTTACTTCGTTTAGTTTATCTACTTTATGTTGGAAATCACCTTCTAAATGTCCTCTTAATTTATTTAAGTTTTCAATGGATTCTCCTACATTATCAGCAATATTTTCATTTAAAATTTCTTTTAAGCGTTTTGCAAACGTTGGCGATTTTCCATTGGTTGAGATAGCGATTTTAAGGTTACCTTTTGTGACAATTGATCCTAAGTAGAAATCACATAAATCTGGTTTATCCGCAACATTTACTAATAAATTTTGTTTTTTAGCAGCTAAGCGGATTGTTTCGCTTGTTGGAATGTCCCCAACAGCTACTATAACCACATCTTTTCCAACTAAGTCTTCTTCTTCAAAAGCACGTTCAATGATTGTTAACTCTTTTGTTTCTTGAAAGCGCAAAATTTCTGGATTGATTAATGGAGCAACAAGCGTTACTTTCGTATTCGGACTACTTTTCCAAAGTGCCGTCAACTTTTCTAAGGCTACAACTCCCCCACCAACAACCAAAACATGGAATTGTTCTAATTTTAAGAAAACAGGAAAAAGATTATTTTTAGACATAGGGTTTATAAAACAAGATTATTTTTTTGGTTTGGTAAGCACATACCCGACACCAAGAGTACCGATCCATGTGTTGTTTGATGCTAAATAGTAAAATGGTACACTTAGGATAAATCGTTTATCTTTCCATCCATATACTTGAAGACCTGTACCTAAAATTGGTGTAACTTGTAATGTACCATTTTGATCATGAAAACGCACTGAAGGCATAAAATTCCATGCAAAAGCAACTTTTGTATAGTTAAATTTCAATGCAGGTCCGCCAAAATTTACAAAAACATCTTTTCCATTTGTTGCAACTGCAAATTGACCTTCGATGTTTAAAGAAGATTTCTGCTCCTCTTGCGAGAAAGCAGAAATCGTTGTAAACATTAAACAAAATACTAAGAAAGACTTCATTACAGATTTGGCTGAGGCGTTGTTCTTAAGTACGATTTAATTTTCGTGTATCCTTTTGGGAATTTCGCTGCAATTTCATCGTCTTTGATTACTGGTGCAATCACAACATCCTCTCCGTTTCTCCAGTTTGCAGGAGTAGCAACAGAATAATTTGCCGTTAATTGTAAGGAATCAATTACTCGAAGTAACTCATCAAAATTTCTTCCTGTAGAAGCTGGATAAGTGATAATCAATTTGATTTTTTTATCGTTACCAATCACAAATACGGAACGAACTGTAAATTTATCGGAAGCATTAGGATGAATCATATCGTATAATTTCGAAACTTCGAAATTAGGATCTGCAATGATTGGGAAAGTTACTTCCGTATTTTGCGTTTCATTGATGTCTTTGATCCATTCCAAATGCGATTCTACAGAATCAACACTTAATGCAATTGTTTTCACATTACGTTTTGCAAACGCTTCTTGCAATTTAGAAACTGTTCCAAGTTCTGTAGTACATACCGGTGTAAAATCAGCTGGATGAGAGAATAATACTCCCCAGTTATCCCCTAACCAGTTATGAAAATCAACTTCACCTGTAGAAGTTTGTGCTTTAAAATTTGGTGCGATATCGCCTAATCTTAGTGACATAGTTTTAAAATTTTAATTGATAATTGATAATTGATAATTGATAATTGATAATTGATTTATTATTTTTTGAATGGTTTTTTGTAAGGAATGTCATAAATTACACTTGTGTAATATAACGCTCCGATTGAAGGTCCAGCAGCATATTGAATGTATCTGTTGTTTAAGATGTTAGTTCCACCCACTTTCAAAGAAGCACCAGCTTTTTCGAATTTGTAAGAAACTTGTGCATCCACTGTTTGGAATGCTGGTACACGACCGTTAGCCAATGGGCTATTCCAATCATACGCATCTTGCCATTTCCACACAATGTTGAAACCTACATTTTTAACTATTTCTCTATTACCGAATTGAACATTTACAGCATATTTAGGTGTATTGAAACCTGTGAATGTGTTACTTTTAGCACCAAATACGTCTGTTGAATTTTTCGCTTCGAAAGCATTGTAATTTAAGTTCGCAGCAACAGAGTATTTCTTATAGAAATTATAGCTTAAACGAATTGCAGATCCGTATCCAAAGAATGTATTTGTTGAATTTGCATACACACGGTATTTAGTTGGTGTATTTAATACGTATTTCGCTGAAGCTAAAGATCCTATTTGATCTTGATTTTTAGTTGTAATATCAGTAGTAGTTTTAGTAGGTACGGCAACTTCTAATTGACCTAAGAAATTTTTGTATTGGTTAAAATAGAAATCAGCATCTACTACAAATTTGTTATCAAAAAGTACAGCTTTGTAACCGAAGTCTAAAGCTTGAACTTGTTCTGGTTGCATTTTTTGGATATTCGCAGCCACTAATAAATTTTGGTTTTTAAGAATATTTGCATCTGATTTATCAGAACCAACCGCTTTTGTAAATGCATCCACAGAAGCTTGTGTGTATGAATTTTGTAAGTAGTTCAAACTATCATTGATGAAAGATAATCCACCCACACGTCTTACTCCACCATTATTTACATAAGATAAAGCTTCAAATAACGCAGGGAAACGGTAACCATTTTGAGCAGAAATACGGATAGATTGGTTTCTTGTTGGCGTATATACGATAGCCAAACGAGGATTCCATTTACCATCAAAATCTAAGTTTTTATCGTAACGAATAGATCCAACTACTTTCAATTTATTGTCGAACAATTCTTTACTTCCTTGAAGGAAACCACCGAATTTAGAATAGTAAACATCTTTTCCTCCTGCAGTTGCACGGTTATTAACCGTTTTTGTATAATCCACGAAGTTGTTTCCATCAGGAATAATGTCATATACACGTGCATCTGTACCTGCCTGTAATTTGATAAAATTATTCGTTAAAGAAGATAAATCGTATTGCACTTCTCCATGGTACAATCTACTGTTTTGGTATAATTGAGCACCACCTGTAGTATTGTTTGGATTTTGTAATTTAACATAAGGATAAATTGAAGGGTGATCCCAGTTATTAATTCCTGTAATTGTAGATTTTAAATCATCAAATTGTGGTGTTCCAGGTTGTGGTCTACCAGCATCCGCAGCAGCTCTTGCAGTAGCATTCGCAGCAACTAAATCGTGACCATTTGCACTATAGGCAGCAGCCAAAGCAGTTTGGTAATCCGTTTTCCATTTAGTGTTATCCTTAAAAGTTAAATCTAAGTTATCCGCTAATGGTTTTAAGTTATACGAATTCCCTGTAGATTCAGAATTAGTATACACTTTCGCAGTTAATTTTTTTCCTTTATATTCAACCACATGGCTTTGTAACAAGACGTTATTTAATTGAATTTTGTTCCCACGTTGGAAGACACCATCCATTCCACCAGCTCTATATGTATAGCTAATTTGAGAAGAATCGTTAAATCTGTAGTATAAACCTGCATCAAATTTTCGCGTAGCTACATTTTTATTTACTAAATCTTTTTCCCAATATCCAGTTCTTCTTACTAATTCCGTTTTTGTTTTACCATCGTTGTTCAATGTTACTCCAGCTGGTAAGTTTACCGTCACTTTATTATTACTCTCATCTCCGTATTTATTCCAAGCATCGTACGCTGGGTTACTTGCACTTGAATTAAAACGATCTTCTGTATTCGAAGTGGAAAGTCCCGATGGATTTTGGTCAGTTGAATTAGAAGAAACCCAATCCACACCTTGAAAGTAAGAACCATTCAATTTATATGCAAAACGACTGCTATCCCCTAAAGTACCAGCAATACGCACTGCAGATTCAGACAATAAACTTGCATTATGGTCTTTGTTATCTACGTGGTTTACTCCTACACGTTGGTAAACACTTACACCTTGTGTTTTATATGGATCTTTTGTTTGTAAGTTCGCCAAACCATTAATAGAGTTGATACCATATAACGCGGAAGAAGTTCCAGGTATGATCTCTACACTTTGAATATCTAATTCACTTGGTCCAACCGTATTTCCTATAGAAGCTCCTAATGTTGGCGCTTGAATATCAACTCCATCCACTAATTGTTGGAAACGGAAGTTGTTAGGAGAGTTAAATCCACGAGTATTTGGAACTTTAAACGATAACGAAGAAGTTGTTAATTGAACACCTTTTACGTTTTCCAATGCATCGTAATACGATGGTGCTGGAGTTTCGCGTATTGCTTTAATATCTAATTTATCGATTGCAACAGGTGATTTCAATTGACTTTCAGAAATTTTAGAAGCTGAAAATACTACTTGATTCAACAAAGCATATTGAGGATCTAATCCTAGATTTAATGTTGATTTTTCATTTTCTACTACATATTCTAATTTGTCATAACCATCATAGAAAACTTGTAATGTAAATGGGAATTTTTGAGGAACAATCAAGGTGAATTTTCCTATAGAATCTGTAACTGCAGATTTTTCTGAATCTTTGATTCCAACTTTTACACCACCTAAACCTAAACCTGTTTCCTTGTCATGTAAAGTACCAGATAATTGGATTAGATTATTTTGAGCAGCCAACTGACCACTCACGGAGACCAGTAAAAACAATAAACTTATTCGAAAGATATTTTTCATTTTTTTAAACTTTTTTTATTTTTTTTAAATTCTTGACATAGGGTTTATCAGAGAATTTCTTGGTTCATACAGCAGATGAACGACATGTAGTATTCATAGGATACATTGTATACCCGTGAATGTTTTTTTACTTTGTTAGACATATTGATATTGTTGATTATTGGTTACTTGTTTTTTGACAGCTTCGAGATTTACCACTTCACCTACTACAATGATCGCTGGAGATGGAACTGGGTTTTCTTCAAATCTGAATTGTATGTTTGAGATTGTACCACGGATAATCTCTTCGTTCGGCAACGAACCATTACTAATGATAGCGATACCAGTTTCGAATTTTCCTGCTCGCTTGTACAATGAAACGATTTCATCCAATTTGGTTAATCCCATTAAGATTACCGCTGTTCCATTGGATTGCGCTGCATACTTAACATCCGGGTTTAATTCACCGTTCGATAAACTTGCAGAAATCACTGTAAAGCTTGTGCTTGTACCTCGGTGAGTTACAGGAATTCCTGCCAATGCTGGAACTGCAATTGAACTCGAGATACCAGGAACAACTGTTGTTTCGATACCGAATTTCTCTACAAATTCTAACTCTTCGTATCCGCGACCAAAAACGAAAGAATCTCCACCTTTCAAGCGAACTACATTTCCATGAGAGAATGCGTATTTTACTAATAACAAATTGATTTCGTCTTGCGAATACGCTTTGAATCCTTTGCGTTTTCCTACAAAAATCTTCGTTGCTATTGGAGCGTAATCCAATAATTCTTCGTTTACCAATGCATCGTATAAAATTACCTCTGCATTTTTAATTGCGTTCAAACCTTTTAAGGTGATTAATTCTAAATCTCCAGGTCCTGCGCCTACTAGTGTTACTTTTGGTGTTGTATTAGGGTTTTTCATTTTTAATAATTTTAATTTTTTACCATTGAGAAATTAAGAAGTGGAGAGTGAAAGGAAGACACTTTGTTTAATTGAGAGAATTTAGAAGTGTTTTTTTTAATCTTACTATATCTCTTAATTTCACTCTGCGTTTCACACACTATACCGTCCTAAATTTCTTAATGGTAAATTAGTTGAATTATGCTCTGATTTCTTTTGCTTTTGCGATGAATCCTTGTACCTCTTGGAAGTACTCGTTTACAAATGCCTCATCCGCTTTTTGACTGTTGATGCGCATTATAAATCCGGAGAAATTGATGGCCGTTTTGAAACCATAAAAATCTCCAAAATGTGTATCAAAGTCAGCAATGATGCCGCTATGTGTGTTACAATGCACTTTATTTTCTAACAATAGTGCCTTCGCGGTATGGATTCCTGCAGAATAGGTAAAGTAAGCTGCATCCGCCCAACGAGCTTCGTTAATCGCGTGTTGTGCATCCGCTAATTTCTCTTCCGCATCGTAAATTAGAGTCGCAACTAAATCAATCATTACACCAGCACATTCTCCTACACCGATTTCTGTTTTGAATTTTTCTTCACTTCCCCAATCGATAAAATCTGAATCTTTAATGGTCGATAAATCAGCCAACGGCTTTAATAAATCATAAAAATATTTGTTTCCTTGACGGTCGTAATAATCGTTGAACCCTTCTTCGTCGTGTTGGTTTTCTTGGTAGTCATTCAACAAATAACGGATAATGTCCAATACACGTTTACTAGGTAATTTAATTACCTTGTCTGCAATACGACCTTCTCCATTACCTAGTCGACCACCGCCTAACAACAACTGCAAAGCAGGCAAGGTATTTTTCTCCACTTTCATAGAGCTACCGTGGAAACCGATGTGCGCCAAACCATGTTGACCACATGAATTCATACATCCACTAATTTTAATTTTGATCTCGTTGTTGTAAATCAATTCAGGATATTCTTCGCGAATTAAATTTTCGATGATGACA
>CANGOF010000101.1 GCA_947455515.1 Flavobacteriia bacterium | reverse complement strand
TTTTCTGTAATTGCGCAAACTAAATCAACTTTTGAGATGGCTTCAATTTCGAATTGTTTTAATTTTTTTGCGAGGTATCGATAGATTGTCTTTTTAAAAATAGAGGTGCTGAATTCATAATAATCCTCCCAAATCTTATATTCGACATTAGGAGCTCTAAGAATAATTTTTCCTTTAAAAGGAGTTCTTAATTCATCGATGTATACAAGTAGGTATGCACTTTCTAAAATGATAAAATCAAATTCGTTGGAATTTATTTCTGAATGAAGTTGAATAAAAAAAATTTCTGAATAAAACCGCGAAGCATTGTACGATTCATTTTTAAATACTGATTTTACAAATGAAATAGGATTTGTTTTTGTGTTTACAAAAACACCTTTTGGATCTGTAGATTTTACAATATCATTTGGGTAATTTTCAATATGAAAAGGGTGTTTATGTGTTGAAATACAAATTGTTTTAATTTCTGAAAAGGTGAGTAAAGATCTTAAAAATGAATCCATTGCAAAACAACCACCATCTACGATTGGGTAAATTGGTTTGTTTGTAATGTACAGTATTTTCATTGTTTTTTTCGTTTGAAGAATTTACCCCATGCATCTAAGTCAAAGACTTTTGAGTCGAGTGCAGCGCTTCGCATAAGTAAATAGGCAACAGGTAAAAGAGTAAATGTAGCGAGCCACATTCCAATAATTGGAGAGGCAGTGTTTGCATTCACCAACCCTTCGCCAAGTTCTGTTAAGACAAAATAAATCATGAAAAGTAAACAAGCAATGACTACTGGAGCACCGAAACCACCTTTTTTAATAATTGCACCAAGAGGCGCACCGACAAAAAATAGAACAATGATTGCAAAGGTTAGAGCGAATTTTCGATGGTATTCAATTTTATACAATTTAATATTTGTATTAATACTATGAATAAATGATTGTTGTCCAACAACAACTTCTTTCATTTTTCTTAGTTTAGAAATAGTACTTTCAAGTGCTGCTTTGTAGGAATACGATTTTTTATCTGGGATATTTACTGCTTTTATAGGGATAGTATCTCTAATCGAAGGGGAAGTTATAGGAGATTTAATTTGGAAAAATGGATGGTCATTTTTAAGCGAAGTTACAAAGTTTTCAATAATTGAAATGTTCTGTTTTTTAATAGAGTCGATAGCATGGTCCATTTGAAATACATTCAGCATTTCAAAGGAGTTTTTGAATAAGTCTTCATCGCTACGGTTTAATTTAAACCCTGTAAGATCAATTTGATAGACTGCGTTATCAAAGGAGATTCGTCGGGATGGATAATATCTACCTCGCGATTTAGATTCGAAATTTTCGTCTTGATTGATTGCTAATTCTTCTAAAACGTTTCCTTTTTTAAGGTTTAGATAAAGTACTGCACCATTTACAGAATTGTACATTTCTCCTTCCGCGGCTTTTACCGTTTTGTTAATATTCGGATTGGAATGATCGTGAATAACAATATTTTTGAATCCCCCTTTTTCGTTGTTTTCCACTTTGATTGCGTACCCTTCAATTTCGGTAGAGTAGGTACCAGGTGTAATTATTTTTGCAATTTTGGTTTCCTGTATATCGTAGATAAGTGCTCTCATTTTAAGATTCGCAACAGGGATTACATAATTGGAAAAATAAAAAGTAGCGAGTGCAATAAAAATTACGACTACGAATAGCGGTTTAATGATTTTAAAAAGAGAAAGCCCTGAAGATTTAAGTGCTGTTAACTCGTTATGTTCTGCCAAATTTCCTAAGGTCATAATAGACGATAGTAATATAGCTAAAGGAAGTGCTAAAGGAATCAGTGTTGCTGAAACATAAAATATAAGTTCTAAAATTACCGTAAACTCGAGTCCTTTGCCCATTAAATCATCTACGTATTTCCAGAAGAATTGCATGATCAACATGAACATGGAAATACAAAAGGTAATAATGAACGGACCAATAAAGGAACGAATACTAAATAAATAGAGACGCTTCAAAGGGGGTGAGGTTATGGATTAAGCTCCTAAATGACGTTTTAATTCTTGAATTTGAGAATCCCATAATTGTTTCGATTCTTTTAATTCATCTTCTTCGCAAAAGTCAATTACTTTCAATACCAATGATTTAGTAAGCGGGTCGATAGCAAACTGAAATTCAAAGAATACATCGTTACCATCTTCTTCGTCTTCTAACCATTTGAATCGAACAAATGCACCAGATTTTTTGGTTTTCAATCTTGCTTTTTGTTCACTTTTATCCCAAATGAAAGTGTAAATATCTTCTTTTATGTTTACATCGTCAGCAAACCATTCAGCTAAACCTGCAGGAGAAGAAACACTATTTTCAAGCACTTTTATAGAAACTTTCAATAAGTATTCTAATTCAAATTTTACTTTATCACTCATTATGATGGTTTAATTCAAGTTAATCAACACGTTAAATACTTTTTCAAACATTTATGTTTTGTTAAAATTACTAAAAAATAAAGTAATATAAACCAATTAAAAAAATATTGATATATTTGCACTCAAATAAAACAACCAACACCTATGGCGGGTTAGCTCAGTTGGTTAGAGCGCAGGATTCATAACCCTGAGGTCACGAGTTCAACTCTCGTACCCGCTACGAAGAAACCCCTTGATTTTCAAGGGGTTTTTTGTTTTCCATTATTTAAAATTAGTTATCCTATAAAGTCTAAGATTTTTCTCAAAAACTTTTAATTTTTTTTGTGCATTATCTGTTATATTTAGAACTTAGGATCGTATAGCTATTAAATCCGTTTAAATGTTTGTAATCAATGTTTTTGGTTTAGGGGTACTTTATCGCGTATTGGAATTACCAAGCGAGATAGTAGTAAGGATGGAATCTGTTGCGTTTGATGCTAAAGTTGCATTTACGGACGTGTTTTTTGATTTTGATTTGATGGAGAAATGTGGATTTTTTAGTTTTTCAGATTTACCTGTACAATTAGTTGGAACTGGAGCTATGATACATAGAGATACGCTTTTTGAAATCCGTCAACAACGAAAAAAAATTAAACATTTTCCTTTAGATGATTTGTTGAGTCAAGAGTATTTATTTCCCATGTATCACCTGAAATCAGTCGAATTGGAAGTAAATCGTAAGGAAGGATTTCAGTATTTGTTTTTATATCAAGTCATTAAGGGTAGGGTGATGAAATTCCATATGGATTCCTTTCAAGGAATTGATAGTTTAGAGTTTGTAAGCACTCAATTTACAATCGAAAAACAATCCTTTGAATTACTTACAGGCATCCATCAGGAAGGAGAAATGTTAATTCTTGAAAATGATGATTCGGTAGTTATAGAACAACGTGTATTAAAACTTTAAACAATATTTTATTGCAAGTGACAGATAATCAAAAAGTAATAAAAACAATTTCTCGTTTTGATTTAGCGGGAGGAATGAATTTATACGATGTAATTCCGTCTTGGAAGGATAGTAAATTTGTTGCATACCCTTATTTTTTGAAGCAAGTACCATTGTGTCCGGGTAGGATGAATTTCAGAGATTTACAGTTTGTTTTGTATGGACTTTCAGATTACAATCGCATTAAAGGTGTATATCGCTTGATCTATTTGTCTGATAAGTGTAACAAAGATGAGCGTGAAACAGTTTATTTTCGATCGTATAATTAGTCAATCTATTCTTTACACCCTAAGATTTCACGATTGAATTTTTCTCGATAAATGTATCCAATCATTCTATAAATATTTATGCAAAAAACAGTTAGTCAAGAATTAGTAGCAAACTTAACTCAATTTGACCTTGAGGGAGGTATGTTTTTATTTGATGTAAAACCATCTTGGAAAAGTGATAAACTATTGTTGTATCCCATACGTTTACAGCATATTAATTTAATAGAAGTTACATTGGTTTTGCAAAAAATGAATTATCGTTTTGTGAATCAGAAGGATTATAAACAAATAAAGGAGATTTTTCGGTTGATGTATTTGACAAGTTGGATTTTGAGGGGTAAGAGGTAAAACCTCAATACCCCAATCTTCCACCCTTATTTTTACTACTCCAACCTTCCTGTTCGCAGAATTGATTTACTTCATCTATACTTGGTTTTACACCATGCAAGATTTCGTTGAATATGCATTTTTTAGCGATATTTTCCATTTGTCCTCCAGAGAATGTGAAGTTAGTTGCAAGTTGAATAGCTTGTTTTGGAGTTAAGAACGGCAATTTCGATTTCCAAATTTTAGAAGCATTTTCAATGGATGGCGCTTGGAATTTTACTTTGAATAAGAAGCGTCTTTCAAAAGCTGGGTCTAAGTTGTCGACAAGGTTGGTTGTTGCGAATAAGATACCATCAAATGTTTCTAATTCTTCTAATAGTATATTTTGAATGGCGTTTTCTGTGTCTGAAACATTACTAGAACCTGCTGCTTTACGTTTTCCAATTACAGCGTCTGCTTCGTTGAAAAGGAGGATTGGACAATTTTTCTCTTTTTTTCTAAAGTTAGCGTAATCCGTAAATATCTTTTTGACTAATTTTTGACTTTCTCCGAACCACATGGATTTAGTTTCAGAGATATCCACTTTAAAAATAGCAGGTTTGTATTTTTTTGCAAATTGATAGACAGTTTCCGTTTTTCCTGTACCAGGAGCACCGTATAAAAGAGAGATGATTCCAGGAGTCATGTTATTGGAGCGTAAACGATTTTGGATGTTTACAAAAGATGAGTTCGACATTGCATTAGCAACAACATGTAATTGTTCGATTTCGCTCGGATTGTAAAATAACTTACGTGTTTGAATGGAAGCGGGATAGGTGAGTCGTTTATTTTTATCTTCTTTTATTTGAAATTCTATTCCTTCAAAATCTTTTAATAAAGCAAGTGCTTTGTCCGTTAGGCGCACGTAATGACGATTCGAAAAATTAGATTTATCTTTTTCGATTAAATCCAAGCGGTTTAAGGTAGCCTCTTCTCTAAGAAATTTGTTCATATATAGATAGGTTGCAGATTTACTATCGTAATAGTCATCTATGGTTGATTCTAATCCAGTATTGAAATCATTTCCATTACTGCTGACACAATCGATTATTGTATCGATAAACACAAATGCATCCACACCTTTTAAATGTTGTTTAATGTATTTTACCATTGGAAAATGCATGTTTTCATTGATCAACTCTTGAAATTCATGTACAAATAAAGAAAAACTCATATCGTTTCGATCTTTACAATCACTCAATTTGTCTACTTTATCCAGAAAAGTAAAAAAAGTATTTTCTTGTTCCATTTTATTCAAAAAGAACTCAGGAAGTGGCACGTTTTTACTCACTAATTCGATTACTTTATGGTTCATACTGTAATCTTCTTTAGAAAGAATTTTATGTGTGTTTTTCAGAATTAGCTGTCTGTTTGTTAGCGTTTGAATATGTTGCATGTAATGTAATATCTCATGTTGTTTTAACCCTACATGCTCTATGAATTTTCTAAGTTCAATCTCATCAAGACATGCTTCAATGAAGAAAATAGCGATGCATATTGCTTCCTCTGTTGTTACTTGAAAGTAATTTTCAACGAGATCGAGTTGCTTTTTACTTTTTTTGAAATTACTTAAGATTAAGCGTGAATCTTTTGCATTCGCATGGATGTTTTCCAAGGCGTTGATCATGTTGTTTTTTTCTAGCGTTTTCATGTTTCTTTCGTTTTATGATACAAACGTAGAAGAGCATGTCGCCAAAACATGTCGGGGTAAGACATGTTCCACCTTTTTTCATTACCAAAAAAGGTGGAGCCAAAAAGTCTAGGCCTCTATTAAATTTCTTTGAAAATTACTTTTCATTTCACTGTCTGCACCCAAACTCACAAACGCCTTTAGCAAATTTTCATACTGAAAATCTGAAGGCTGAGTTCAAACAAGGGTTTGACTACGTTTCATTCCACTTATTTTCTAAAGAAATATAATAAATGGCCAGTTAGAGGTTTCAAAATTTTATTATCGTTCACAGATTATTTAAATGAAACACAATTCAAAAACGACATTGCTTGGCGTAGTATAATTAGATTTTTGTCAATTAAATAGGGTATGCTGAAAACCGATAGAGTAGGCAAAAAATAATTTAAAACGCTATGGCAAATTTTTATTGTATGTATTGTGGGACGAAGGCATCGTCTGTTAGTTCGTTAACATCATTGTCTTGTATGAGACATCCTAACGGAAAAGGGAAACATCAACTCTATGAAGGGAGTGAGAAGTCGAAGTATACCTGTAAGTTTTGTGGAACAAGTGCTGGTTCTATTAGTTCGTTGACGGCTTTATCATGTATGCGTCATCCGAATGGGAAAGGTAAGCACCAGCCGGCGATGTAAGGTGTTTTAGATTTAAATAAACCCACTTAATGATTTTAGTGGGTTTTTTAAAGTCTAAAATTTAGCTTTTATCTCAAGCTTTTGAGTTTACTTCACAGTAAATTACATGAATATTTCTACTCAATTTTAACCATAAATCAATGGCAGTTTGTGTTTCATCTTCTTGTTCGTTGAACCAATTTAGTATTGTTTGTGTAGTTTCTTGGAAGAAATATTCATCCGTTATGCTAGTTTGCCTATTTGTAACGTTAAGATCAAACGGTTCTAGAAAATTTCTACTTTTCGTTTGATAGTTGATAGAAAATTTAGCTTGACTCATTGGCAGGAACTTTTCAATGTGTTTAATAAGGATATAAAGTGTCATTAAGCGTTGTTGACCATCCATTAATTCGTTGTTATCTTCTTCATTTTTACTTACGACAATTGGTTTAAGATAATAATTCTCATCTCTTTCGATTTCTTGAAAATCATGGAGTAATCTATTTACTTCATCTCTCCAGTTATAAGTTCTATGAAAGGCTGGGATATAAAATTCTCCTTCAAGGTTACCGACTAATTTGGTTTCAATATTTATTGGATACATTTCTGTTTTTTTTTATGAATTACAAATTTTTCAAGGATTAAAAATTAACTATAACAAATTTAAGGTGATGACTAGCCATGGCATGTCTTAGTTTAAGTGAAAAAATCTAATTTATACTAGGTCATTTCTTGTCTTAGGCTCGTTTTAGTTTTACACTATTGAAACACACATTCATTTCAATAGCGGAACCGAAAAGCTATATGAGTAGGGAAACTTAAACTATTTTTTTATGATATTAATTGATTTATTATTGCCATGTTTGTCTTTTTTCTTACGAGGAAAACTAGTTGCTTCATTTATTGCGTTGATTTTACAAATTTCAATTGTCGGTTGGATTTTTGCGACTATTTGGTCTATTCTTGCACGGAGAAATGCTCGTAATGAACGAAATTTAAGAGTGATGGAACAACGAATGGCTGGCCAGAAAAACTCCGAATCATAGGTAATCGTTGATGAAATCACTCTATCTCATATGAAACTAAGTTATAAGGACGATCTAAGTAAGTTTACAGAGTCAGTCCTTAAAGTACATTATTGGGAATCTGAAAAGTATATTAAATTTAGGATATTGGAAATTATTTCGTGTAATTGTAATGCCGAAAATCATGATTTTTTACTTTCAGTTATTGAAAATGAAACGGATGAATTTTGTGCAGAAAAAGTAATTTATTCTATGGAAAAGAGTGAATCCTCCATTGATTTTTTGGTCGATTTTTACACTAAAACTCAAAGCGAAGATTTAAAAGTTTCAATCATTGAAGTATTGGAAAGTATTTCAATTTCTTCTACCTTGAATTTAGAAAAACAAGCGGTATTAAATCAATTGTTTGGAACAAACTACCATTATTCCATATCGCACGATTGTGTGAAGATTAACCTAGATACGTTTGTCGACGAATTTCAAAAAAGAGTTGCGGGAGATTCTCGTGAACTCTGGTTAGATCTTAATGATTCCTTCTGTATACATTTCAATTCCTTTCAGATGTTAAATGGAAAGTTAGATTTTCAGCTTTTGGTAGTTTCAAAAACGAATAATTATATCCCAAATGATTATTTCATTCCAAAAGGGTGGATGTTTATGGTTATTTATTCTTTTGAAGTATCGGAAAAAATGGATCTACAGCATGCAATCTTATCCAACGTTACGAATATCATCGATGAAATTCTATCGTTTAGAAACTTGAAATTTGAAGCATTCATTCTTAGAGAAGCAGAATTTAAACATCTATTATTTCAGATTCATTATGATTTTAGAGAAGCCTTACTCAATGAGAATTATAATCTTAAAGAAAGTGATGTTTATGATATATACATAGACGAGTATCTGGAGTTACTCTGGTTGTTCAAAGAATCAATTGATTTTGATATTTATGTTCGTTATGGTTTGAATTTGTTATTAAAAACGGATAAAAAATTCAACTATGAAAAAAGATTGAATTACTTAAATTATTTATTCACCACGACGAATAATGGCGGAGTCCCGATTTAGTTTTGAGGCATAAAATTTAAAACATGGAAAATTACACTACTTATTTAGCATCTCAATCCTTACGTGATTATTATGCTTTACCTTTTGAGGAACAGTTGAGAGAGATTCTTCACATTCGAAAAGTGTCAGAGGTATTGTTTACGTTGGTAACTGGAGAAACTTCATTGAACACAGGGATGAAAAAACATGAACATTCGGTTGAGTTCCAATTTGAAACAAAAAAGTTAGTTGTTGTGTTGCATGATGCTTTTTTTCAAGAAGAATATTTACACTATCAGGATAATTCCGATTTGATTTTGGTGACCTTGGAAAAGATGTTAGTTGATGCTGCTCTTAAAAAATGGATTGAAATGAGGTTTGTTTCTTTAAACGAATTTAAGGGAATGGTTGAAAAGCAAGTAGGGAAATATACGAAGGTGTTGGTTGAGGGATGGGAGAAAAGTGGTGAAGAATGTATTAATGAGTAATTTAGGAGGAAAATTGAAAATAATTAATTATGGATTTAACTAAGATAACCTCAACATCATTTTTGGATTTATTAAAACTTAAAAATTTTAAAATTCCAGATTTTCAAAGAGCTTATTCATGGGAGTTTAAACAGATTAAATTGTTCATTGATGATTTAATAGAATATGAAAGAAATAATCAGAATGGTGTTATTGATAAAAGATATTATTTAGGACATTTTATTCTAGAAAAGTCTAATGAAAATAATGAATTTGAAATTGTCGATGGTCAGCAGAGGTTAACAACTATTATATTATTCATGATAGTATGTAAGCATTTAACAAAAAACCATTCTATATTGGACGAAATAAATTTTAAGCCTGTTTCTTATGATGTAAAAGGATATAATATTATTTTGGAATCAGATTTAAATAAATTATCATTTGACTATAATGGATTTAATGATACTTCTTCTCTATTAAGAATGAAAGAAGCAATATTGATTTTTTTAAATTCATTTATAGGGAGCGAGAAACAAATTTTACTCAAAAATAAAATTGATAATTATATAAAAATAATAGAAAATGCATATTGTTCATTTGTAATTTTTAGTGACAAAGCTGTTTCATCACAAATATTTGAATTGCATAATACAAGAGGATTACCATTAACTGAGACTGAAAAAGTTAAATCAACTTTAATGAAAATGGTTTATATGCACTCAATTAAAGAAAATATAAATGATAACATAAATATAATTGAAAATGCATTTTCTAATATTTTTCAAAATGAAGAAAAGGCAAAAAATATTTGGTTCAGAGGCGAGTTGTCACTTGATAGTATTCTAATGTACCACTTAAGGGCAATAGATGATGGTCACAAAAAAGAAAATTTTTCTAAACCGAATAACATAAGTGGAGAAAATGGTTCCTTTGAATATATAAGAGAGAAAATCTCAAAATTAGATAAAGAAGAGATTCTTAAATATTGCATTAATATTGCTAATGAATTTGATAAATCAATGTATATTATTTCTGAATTAATTCCAAAATTAGATCAAGAAATACCTTCGATTGGTGATTCAATAATTTTAGATAAAAATCGCAGTTTAATATTTTTGTTGAAAATATTAAGAAATGATATTAATACAATAAATAAAATAATCTTGGCTCTATATGAATAAGTGTGGGTAATTAATATTTTTCGAACTTTGTACTATGAATAATAGTGCTGAAATATTTGAGATTGGATTAGGTTTAACTTCTCCCTGGTTCGTAGAAAAAGTAAGTTTTGAGTCCGTTAACGATATAAA
>CANGOF010000100.1 GCA_947455515.1 Flavobacteriia bacterium | reverse complement strand
TGCTCTCAAAGAAACAGGGGTCGTAATCTCTGCATAGGTCTAAAATCCTTGAAAAAGAATGATACCCCCTGTTTCTTGTGGAATGATTTATAAGGTAAATTTATTTGAAATTTCACTTTATTTAAATCACTTTACAAACTAAAGGATTTTTGAGTATTTGAAGTTCTCACGTTCTGAGTTCGCAGAGAGTTTTTTGACTTTGTCAAAAAAATAGCGTAAAACACTTCCAAAGGAAGTACTCTGCGTCCTCTAAAATTCAGTCATATACTTCCAATTACTCCTAATTCTCTGCGAAAAGAGAAGCTTAATGAATATTTTTAATAGAAATCTCTTTACTTTTTGCTGCTCCAAAAAGTAACAACATTTTAAAGAAATCCCTTCCTTCCTTCAAAAAATCTCCTTAAATTCGCGTATTAAATTTGAAATAAACAAAATAAGTATACCATGGTTTTTGATTTAGACATGATCAAAAAGGTTTACGCGAAATTCCCAGAGCGTATCGACGCTGCAAGAAAAGTAGTAAACAAACCTTTAACACTTTCAGAAAAAATTCTTTATGCTCACTTGTGGGATGGAAACGCTACAACTGCTTTCGAAAGAGGGAAGTCGTATGTTGATTTCGCACCAGACAGAGTTGCTATGCAAGATGCTACTGCGCAAATGGCATTGTTACAATTCATGCAAGCGGGTAAAAAACAAGTTGCTGTTCCTTCAACAGTGCACGCGGATCACTTAATCCAAGCGAAAGTTGGAGCAACAAAAGATTTACAAGATTCTTTAAATCAAAACAACGAAGTATTTACATTCCTTTCTTCGATTTCTAGTAAATACGGAATCGGTTTCTGGAAACCAGGAGCTGGTATCATTCACCAAGTAGTTCTTGAAAACTATGCGTTCCCTGGAGGAATGATGATTGGTACTGATTCACATACTGTAAATGCAGGTGGATTAGGTATGGTTGCTATCGGTGTTGGTGGTGCGGATGCAGTTGACGTGATGGCTGGTATGGCTTGGGAGTTGAAATTCCCTAAATTGATCGGTGTTAAATTAACTGGTAAATTAAACGGGTGGACTTCTGCAAAAGACGTTATTCTTAAAGTTGCTGATATCTTAACTGTAAAAGGTGGTACTGGTGCTATCGTAGAATATTTCGGTGAAGGTGCTATTGCTCTTTCTTGTACTGGTAAAGGTACAATTTGTAACATGGGTGCTGAAATCGGAGCTACGACTTCTACATTCGGATACGATGATTCTATGCGTCGTTACTTAGCGGCTACAGGTCGTCAAGAAGTAGTGGATGCTGCAGACAAAATCGCAGATTACTTAACTGGAGATAAAGAAGTGTATGATAACCCTGAGGCTTATTTTGATCAAGTGATTACAATCGACTTAAATACATTAGAGCCATACGTGAATGGTCCATTTACTCCAGATAGAGGTACACCTATTTCTCAATTAAAAGCGGAAGCACAAGCTAACGGTTGGCCTTTAAAAGTAGAGTGGGGATTAATTGGTTCTTGTACAAACTCTTCTTACGAAGATATCGCGCGTGCAGCATCTATCGTAGAACAAGCTGTAGCTAACGGTTTAGTTGCGAAAGCGGAATTTGGAATAAATCCAGGATCTGAACAAGTACGTTACACAATCGCACGTGATGGTTTCATCGAAACGTTCGAAAAATTAGGAACGAAAGTATTTACAAATGCTTGTGGACCATGTATCGGTCAATGGGATCGTACAGGTGCTGAAAAAGGAGAGAAAAATACCATTATTCACTCATTCAACCGTAACTTCTCTAAAAGAGCAGATGGTAATCCAAATACACACGCATTCGTAGCTTCTCCAGAAATGGTTGCTGCTTTAGCGATTGCTGGAGATTTAGGATTCAACCCATTAACTGATACGTTAACAAACGATAAAGGAGAACAAGTAAAATTGAACGCTCCAACAGGGGATGAGTTACCAAAAAGAGGTTTTGCTGTAGAAGACGCTGGATACCAAGCGCCTGCTGAAGACGGATCTACGATTGAAGTAGCTGTTGCTTCTGATTCTTCTCGTTTACAATTATTAGAGAACTTCCCTATCTGGGATGAGAAAAACATTACTGGTGCTAAATTGTTAATCAAAGCACAAGGTAAATGTACTACGGATCATATTTCTATGGCTGGTCCATGGTTGAAATACCGTGGTCACTTGGATAACATCTCTAACAACATGTTAATTGGTGCTGTGAATGCTTTCTCTGGTGAAGCAAACAAAGTGAAAAACCAATTGACTGGTGAGTTTGGTGAAGTTCCTGCTGTTCAAAGAGCATACAAAGCTGCAGGCGTTCCTTCAATCGTTGTGGGTGACCATAACTACGGGGAAGGTTCTTCTAGAGAGCACGCTGCAATGGAGCCACGTCACTTAGGTGTTCGTGCGGTGATTGTTAAATCATTCGCACGTATCCACGAAACGAACTTGAAAAAACAAGGGATGTTAGGATTGACGTTCTCTAACGAGGCTGACTACGATAAAATCCAACAAGATGATACATTCAACTTTGTAGATTTAGTAGATTTCGCTCCAGGGAAACCATTAACATTAAAAATCGTTCACGCTGATGGTTCTAAAGAAAATATCTCTTTAAATCATACATACAACGATTCTCAAATTGAGTGGTTCAAAGCTGGTTCAGCATTAAACTTAATCAAATTACAAGAAGCGTAATTTTTGATATATTTTAGGGAAAGGTTCAGGCGAAAGTCTGGACTTTTTTTGTATGGACTTTCCCCCTTTGGAGGGGGATTAAGGGGGAGGATTGTTTTAACTAATAATTGGAAATTTTTAACATCTCAATTTCTTACTAGTGAAAATAGTTTAATTCCTGAATTTCTCTACCTTTATCTTAAAATTGACAACCATGGAAGAAATAAGAAATAAAGTGCAAGAAAGTGGTCTAATCTCTATGGATTTGGCAGATTTCAAGCCAGACGCATCCTTAATTCTATCGATAGACATCGCAGATCAATTGTGGCAAGGATTGGTGTTGAAAGAAAAAGATTTCAGAGAATTTATCGCGACACACGATTGGTTACAGTACAAAAGTAAATATGTATATATCCATTGCTCTGCGGATGCAATTGTACCTACGTGGGCATATATGCTCGTTGCTTCTAAATTGTTATGTGTTGCTAAAATGGCGTTGGTTGGATCGCGTGAAGACTTAGAAAAACAAATGATCACGTTAAACATTCTTTCACTTGATGTGACAAATTATATCGATGGTAGAATCATTATCAAAGGGTGTTCAGATATCACTTCACCTGAGTTCGCTATGACAATCCTAATTCAAAAATTACAACCAATTGCCCGATCAATCATGTATGGAGAACCTTGTTCGACTGTACCAGTTTATAAGCGAAAATCATAAAGGGATTTTCCCAAAATTCAATCCTTTTGCTCGAATCACTTCGATTAATGGAGGTAACAATTCTTTTTGACGTTCAGCAAATTTGTAATTATCATGAACTACGAGAATGTCGCCGCCTTGTATGTTTTTTTTTGCATTCGAAAGAATGTCACGTATAGACACACGATTATCAAAATCATAAGATAACCAAGACCACAAAATGATTTTATATTCTTTAGACAGCTTGTGCGCTCGATAAGAAGACAACCTACCATAAGGAGGCCTAAACAGCGTGGAAGGTATCCATTCCGAAGCCTCAGCGATACTTTTTTTATAGGCTTTAAAAGTTGTTTTGTGCGACTTTGTATGATACATCGTATGGTTTCCTACTTGATGTCCTTCGTCGAGAATACGTTGAAAAATTTCAGGATAACGTTTCACATTTTCCCCGACACAGAAAAAACATGCTTTTATATCTTGCTCTTTTAAGTAATCCAAAACCCAAGGAGTAATATCTGGATGAGGTCCATCATCAAACGTCAAAAAAACTTCATTGGTATCCATAGAAAAACCCCAAGTTCGTTTGAAAAAGACTTTTCTTACAATACTTGGGGTTTTAAAGATTCTCATTTTTTTATCCCTTATTAAGTCACACTGTGCGGAGACGTCACACTGAGCGGAGACGAAGTGTGACTAATATAAACTAAAGAGCGAATTAAATTTATACATTACTGTGCTTGCATCATTTGTTGAATCTGCTCCGGAGTCAACTGCTGACCACCCTGCGGCGCCCCTTGTGGAGCTGCCATCTGTGGTCGTGCTAAATATCCAAACTTAATTGCAACCGCTTCCAAGTGCGCTTTTAATTCATTTACTTCAGAACTTGCATATCCTTCATTACGTAAGTCAGAACATATACGTGGGATTATCACTTTGTATAATTTGTTGATTCTGTTTTTCAAACGTTTTGAAATCACACTATTTGCATTGCCAACTTCTGGATCTGCAGTAAACGTAGACAATACTAAGTAGTTGTTGATTGCAGAAACGAAGTCTTCTTTGTTTCTCAATGCAAAACGTGCAGCACTATATTCAAAGTAATTTAAGATACTTTCAATATGTTTTGCAACTTCTGTTGCAACTTGTTCTCCTCGTTTTTTATCTCCTGCGCGGTATAATACACCTACATAGTCATGTAATGTTCCATCCGTATAGGCAGAATAACTCATTCCTGGACCAACTTCATACGTTTCACGACTTGGAGTAGGCTCACCGTAATCAATCACATTTTCGATCGGCATAACTTCTAAAGAACGGTTGATTAATTTAATCGCGAATTTTTTATTCTCCACAATCTTTTTATCCGCCCCGCTTAAAATTGCTTGTAATGAATCTGCGGATTGTTTTTTACCAGATTGACGCAACATAGAAATTTGCGAAGGGTAAATAGCTTTGTTCGCTTTCAATTCTTCTGCTTCACGTAAGTAGGCATCTGCTAAACGAGAGAAGTGGTCTCTGTATTGAGATGTATGACGACGAGTATAGTAATCCGAAAGAACTCCTTTTTTATTCATCAAACCATAGCTGTATACTTTCATTAAGTTGTTCAACATTTTCTCTTTGTCGATTGGTTCGTTATCACGTAGAGGTGTGAACTCATAAGCAATACCATTTTGTTTAACAAAACCATTCGTGTAAAGAGCTATCGATACATCCGATCCTCCAGGAGAAGAGAAGTATATTGGACGTTTCCAATCGTTATTGGCAATCACATCCAACATCATCACTTGTTCACGAGTTAATGCTTGTTTGTCGATACTGAAACGAATTTCTTTAGGTAAGAATTTCGCTTGTTCTTTCGTAGCAATACCAGAAGCAAGAATGTTTGCTTTGTTTACTGGTAAAATAAATCCTTTAGAAGGGAAAATACGCAATGTACTTCCTTGGTTGGTCAATTGGTTATTGTCATCACGAACAAACTCCATTGCCATATCCATAGGTAAATAATCCCAAGGAGTTTCCCAAGCTTTCAATCCTTCGTTAAATTGTTGCATTTGCTCTTGTGGTGCTTGAATCATACCGTTAGAATACGCCATTAATAATTCTAATGCAGCACCCATCATTTCCTCTACATTTTTATAAGTAGGTTTCGCAACAGGAGTGTTAAATATTTTTTTGATTTCATCCACACGTGCTTGTAAAGCTGGATCTTTCACTTGCACACCATTTACAACTGCAGCATTGTTTGCTTGAAATTGTTGGAATGCTTGCTCAAACGCAGGTTTATTGTATTTGATTTTAGCGGTGTAAATTTTAGAAAGCGTTTCTTTAGAAATACCCATGTTCATCATATCTAACATCGATAGGAAATACACTTGGTCCGTATTACCAGCATACATCAAGATTTGATCTTCTCTAAATTTAATTGGAAGTGGTTCCGATTTGTATGCTTTCATTTTCATTTGATCGGTATACCAATCCGTTTGCATTAAAGAAAGGTTACAAACACGAACGTCTGTTCTTTCTTCTTCTACTTCTTGTAAATACCACAATGGAAAGGTGTCGTTATCCCCATTAGTGAATAAGATACCATTTTGACCGCAAGACTCTAAATAGTTGAATGCTAAATCACGAGCGGAAGTTTTGTCGCTACGGTCATGATCATCCCAACCTTGTACTGCCATAATCATCGGCGCACCAATGGTTAGTAAGATAGCGACTACTGCACCTTGAACTTCATTCTTCGATTTTTTACCAAGTAAATTCGCAATGGATAGAATTAGGAATGCAATTACCACAATATAAATCCAAGATAATTTTGCAGTGTGCACTTCGTCTCCCATGTCGACTAAAGCAAAGAATACTAATCCACCTAGCGCAACCATTCCAATTTTCTTAAATAATTCTTTGGAAATTCCTTTGGAAAACTCAAACAAGGCAAAGACTGAAAGTCCAATCCACATCGAGAATGCATAGAACGAACCAGCGTACGCATAATCACGTTCTCTTGGTTCAAATGGTTTTTGATTCAAGAAAATAACGATTGCAAGTCCGGTAAAGATAAATGTTAATAATACTACAAATGCATCTTTTGGAGCACGGTAGAAATGGAAAAACATACCAATCACAGCAAGAATTAATGGGAAGAAGAAGAATTTATTGTTCGACTCATTGTTTGCAGTGTACGTTGGTGCATTGGTACCATCTTCACCTACGTGCATTTTATCGATAGAACTAAATCCACTGATCCAGTTGCCACGCATTGCATCGCCATTTCCTTGGATGTCATTCTGACGACCAGCGAAGTTCCACATGAAATACCTCCAATACATCCAGTTCACTTGGTAGCGAGCAAAGTAGGTTAGGTTTTCTCCAAACGTAGGTAATCTAAGTCCATCCGAACCAATTTCAGCACCATCCATATTTTCTTTTGGATCGTATCCTGACCAACTTTTATACGCTTCAGATTTGGTTGCATCGCCCGTCAAATACATACGAGGGAAGAACGTGTTTTGTAAATACGTAGGCTCTTGTTGTTTACGGTATTCTTCGTTTGTAACAAAGTATTTTTCGATTACTTCATAACCTACACCTTGTTTCTTCGCAAATTGATCTGCATTGTTTTTGTCTTTGAAAGCTTTTAGATCTTGATCGCCACGTGTAACAACAAAACGACGAGCGTAGAACGGTGAACGATCCTTCCAAGTAGTTCTATCATCATTCATTACGGAATTAAAATATGGTCCGTAAAGTACTGGCCAACTTCCGTATTGTTCACGTTTCAAGTAGGAGTGAAGCGTTACTAAGTTTTCAGGGTCATTCTCATCTAAAGGTGTGTTTGCACTGGAACGAATCACAATCGTTGCAAAAGATCCGTAACCAATCAAAAATACGATGAATCCTAATGCTGCAGCATTTAAGATTGGCTTATCGTTTTTCTTAGACCAACGTACCAAAAAAATAGATCCAATGATTAATAAAACGAAAAAGAATAAACTTCCAATGTAGAAAGGCATTCCTAAAGAGTTCACAAAGGCGATTTCAAATTTAGAAGCTAAGGAAATTGTTCCTGGTATGATTCCTTCTTGGATAAATCCTAAAGTAAATACGGCAATAACTCCTGTGATAAAGAATCCTTTTAAGGTTACATCTTTGGATTGGTTGAAATACACCACGTATGCAATTGCAGGAATAACAAGTAATCCAAGTAAGTGGACCCCGATAGCTAATCCAAATAAGAAAAGGATTAGTATCATCCAACGTAATGGACTTGCAGCCATTTGTAATTCGCCATGTTTAATGGATTCTGTTTCTTCGTCCCATTTCAAAATTGCCCAGAAAATGATAGCAGTAAACAAGGAAGACATCGCATATACCTCACCCTCTACAGCGGAGAACCAGAAAGAATCCGTAAATGTATACGCCATTGCTCCAACAAAACCACTTCCTAAAACCGCGATTTGTTCACCGCGTGTCAAGGTGCGTTTTGTTTTTAACGCCATTTTCTTAGCCAGCATCGTAATCGACCAAAACATAAACAAGATGGTTCCAGAACTAGAAAGTCCAGACATACGGTTAATCCACATCGCTACGTCTTCTTTCGCAGCGAAGAATGAAAATAATCTTCCCAATAACATGAATAATGGCGCACCTGGAGGGTGACCAACTTCCAATTTGTACGCAGCAGTGATGTACTCACCACAATCCCATAAACTTACTGTACTTTCGATCGTAATGAAATAGACTATTGTTGCAATTAAAAATACAAACCAGCCTAAGTAAATGTTACTTTTTTTGTAATCCATTTTAATTTCTTTTGGTATAAATGTTAGTTCTCTTTTTTGAGAACGACGAAATTAACAAAAATCTACAAGAATTTTCTGGAATTTTGGTAATAATCGTTAAAAATATAGAGATCTGTTTCGAGTTATCAAAACGTTTATTCTATCCATTAGCAATTCGTTAACAGAGGATTAACATAAAGTATTGTTTACGTTGCGTAATTTTTTATTCTTTTTTCTTGTCAAAATAAAAAATCTATCTATATTTGCACTCAGTTACTGGCCTATGGTGTAACTGGCAACACGTCGGTTTTTGGTTCCGAAGAGTCTAGGTTCGAGCCCTAGTAGGCCAACAAAAGCTTCACAGAAATGTGAGGCTTTTTTGTTTTGTATTATATAATTTATTAAATTTATAATACAAAACAATTTTTTGCAATTAAATCCGTAGAAGATATGCATCAAGTCTCACTTACCATTAATGAAAATGAATTAGAAAAGTTACTTTCTATGATTAAGTCATTTACTTCTGCTAAGATTTTATCTTCCAATCCAATTAATGAAGATCTTTCAGTATGGCAACAATCTGAATTGGATAAAAGTATAGAAGAAATTGAAAATGGAACTATACAGTCAGAAAGTTGGGGGGTAGTTAGAGATCGTTTGTTTGCTCAGTATAATGTAAAATGAGTTTTACTATTTCACTAGTACATAGAGCGAATATCCATATAGCACAAGCGATTGAATGGTGTTCTATTCAAGAGCAAGATTTAGAAATTAGATTCTTAAAATCATTAGATAAATCAATCACTTATATTCAAAAAAATCCTTTTAAATCTCAAATTAGATATCGAAATGTTCGTGTGAAATTTATGCGAAATCCAAAGTTTGGAGTTCATTATATAATAGACGGTCAAACCATTTATATCATAGGAGTATTTCACACAAGTCAGGATTCTTCAAAGTGGTAAGGAATAAAATATGTTGATTGAGTTAGTTTAAATATTCTGATCAAAAAAAAATCTGTACTCAAGTGTAGAGGTCGTCGTCATAGAATCCCATGTCGTACAAACAATTAAGTAACTGATTGTGTTTGATATCCGCTACTAATAACTGTAATATTGTCCTTTTCATGGAACAATTTTATGCAGTTAGTTTGGGATTTTCAAGTTTAGTTTTTTACACAGCGTATCGATAATCCTCTTTGCATAGGTGGGTGATGGCGTATAAATACAACGTCAAATCCTGCGTTTAGGTCACGAGTCCAAACACGGTTTGAGTCTATAGATGAGCTCCACCAGTTACCATTGTCGCCAATCATAAAGAAGCCGTTGTTTAATCGATATCCACCAGGAACGGCGGTAAATAAGGATGTATTTGTAGCATCTTTATTTATTAGATTACTCCAGCCTAATGTAGAAGCAGCTTTCAATTTGTCGCCAGCAACACTTTCCCCTCCCAAATAGTCTGTTAAAACAGTCCATTCATTATCTGTTGGCACGTGCCAACCTGTGGGACAAATATTTTTTTTATTGCTATTTGTTGTAGTACTAATAACATACCAATTGTATAATTTCCCATAAGATGGATTGTTTGTTATGTCGTTATTGTAATAACACCACGCACCCAATGTATCATCTGACCATTGAGATGAATCCGTAATATTTGGAATGACTTTACCGTCATTATATTTACTTACTTTAAGGTTCTCCGTCATCCATTCTTGTGTTCCAATTATTGTAGTTTTGTATGTGTTACCGTCAATATCTGTAACTCCATTTCCTAGTTTACCTAATACTGGTGAAGTAACCTGAGTAGTTTTTTTACAAGCAACCATAAAACTAGCTATAAGTAGAAGAATAAATATTTTTTTCATTGTTTATGTATTTGCTTCAAAAATAATGAATTATTCCTTTTGCTATTACTTACAATATGAAAAATCAGATCTCACCCCCATCACTCATAGAATAATACCCCGACCTACATACTATTACATTGTCAAGTACTTCTATCTCCAGTATGCATCCAACACCTACAATTCTTCCTGTCATTTTTTTCTTCATCACTTGCTATGAATTGTCCGCTAGGGTGGTTGTGACTCAAAATAATACTACTCGCATTACACTTCAAGGCAGTCGCAAATATTATTTTCTGGTCGATGATAGTTGCAGATGTGCCACCTTCACTTATTTTCATCCATCCGATGGTGTTATTTGCCTTGTTCA
>CANGOF010000099.1 GCA_947455515.1 Flavobacteriia bacterium | reverse complement strand
GCCGCTTGTTTTGCGTTACCAACATAAAACTCTACATAATCCGTTCCTAATAAAGGAAGGAAATCTTGTGCACCTTCGAAGATTTTCTCTAAACCGTATTCTACGTTTTTGATTTCTTTACTCATTGTTATTAATAGTTAAGTTAAATTATTACTATAAATGACTTTAAAAAATTAGGTTTTTCGAGGCAAACAAAAAATTAAATCCGCAGTTTACTATAGTAAATGAGGAGTTTAATTTTGAAGTTGAACGAAGAAAAAACAATTTTTTAAGTTATTTTAATCTTCTAACCAGCTAGTTAGGTAATCTTTATCAGCTATATCCACCGCAGCTTGCGTTATTTTTAATGGTCTAAACGTATCCACCATTACCGCTAATTCGCCTGTTTCTTTTTGACCGATACTGCGTTCCATTGCTCCTGGGTGTGGTCCGTGAGGAATTCCACCTGGGTGAAGGGAAATATATCCTTTTTCTACGTGGTTTCTAGACATAAAGTCACCATCTACGTAGTACAACACTTCATCCGAGTCAATGTTACTGTGGTTATAAGGCGCAGGAATTGATTGTGGGTGGTAGTCATACAAACGAGGTACGAACGAACAAATTACATAGTTGTGCGCTTCGAATGTTTGGTGTACTGGGGGTGGTTGGTGAACACGACCAGTTATCGGTTCAAAATTATGAATAGAGAATGCATAAGGGAAATTGTATCCATCCCAACCAACAACATCAAATGGATGCGTTGCATACACTAATTCGTGTAATACATTTTCTTTTTTGATTTTAATCAAGAAATCTCCTTTTTCGTCGAATGTCTCTAATTCAGTCGGCATTTTTAAATCACGCTCACAGAAAGGAGAATGCTCTAACAATTGACCGAAATCATTACGGTATCTTTTTGGAGTTACTACTGGACTAAATGATTCTACGATAAACAAACGATTGTCTTCCGTATCGAAATCAATTTGGTAAATAATACCACGAGGGATTACCAAGTAATCTCCGTATTCAAAGTTAATGTTTCCTAAAAACGTTCTTAATTTTCCAGAACCTTTATGGATAAAGATCACTTCATCCGCATCCGCATTTTTATAAAAATAAGTTCGTAAGGATTTTTGCGGTGCAGCTAAGGCAATGTTTAAGTCATTGTTAAACAAAACGATTGTACGGCTATCTAAGAAATCTTCTTTTGGAGCAACTTCAAAACCTCTAAGCATTTGAGAAGAAATATTCTTGTCAATTGCTGCAATAGGAGTTAAGTCAATCGGTTTAGAAACAGATCTAACTTGCGTTGGTCGGTGAACATGGTATAACAGGGACGCAAATCCATGAAATCCTTCCGTACCAAACAATTGTTCGTAGTAGTAACCTCCTTCCGGTTTTTCAAACGTAATGTGACGTTTAGAAGGAAACTTACCCAATTTAGCGTAAAAAGGCATAGTTGTTTGTAATTACAGTTAGTTAGTCTTGTTTTTGTAAGTAAATACAATTACAATTAGAACAAATTTAGGATTTGATTTGCAATTCTGCAACAAAAGAGGATGCGTAAGTATATTTTAAGAAAAAAAGAATACAAAATATATTTTGTAATTGTGTAATGTATAAAAAATTTAAAGGGGGTCGAATTCGATCCCTTTTGGAATGAGAATAAGTTATTATTAGAATTAATTTAAAAGAATTACTTTTACAAGGCATCAAAAATTATACACCTCATGGAAGAAAAAGTGAAAAAAAGTATCACAAAAAGAATCTTTAAATGGACAGGAATTTCCCTTGGAGTTCTATTTCTATTAGCAATCATTG
Organism: Flavobacteriia bacterium; assembly: GCA_947455515.1. Taxonomy (GTDB): domain Bacteria; phylum Bacteroidota; class Bacteroidia; order Flavobacteriales_D; family Crocinitomicaceae; genus CANHVK01. The sequence continues at coordinate 8,889 of CANGOF010000099.1, read as the reverse complement.
TCCCTTATATCTTTAAAGATGAGATTAAAGGTATGGTTGAAAAAGAAATGAAAAATCAGTTGCTCGCGGATATTGAACTAAAAGGTTTTGACCTAACATTTTTAAGTTCGTTTCCACATATTTCAGCGAAGTTAGAGGGATTAAAAGTTACCGGAACAGACAAAAACTTCAAAGGAGTTGTATTGGCAGAGATGGAAAGTTTTGAGGCACATCTAAATTTTTGGAGTGTAGTTGGTGGTGACAAAATGGAAATCGAAGGCATTGCATTAAACAAACCGCGCTTTGATGTTCGCGTTTTGAAAGATGGTACAGCAAATTATAACATCGTAAAACCAGATTCCATCAAAACACCGGAGGAAAAAACAGAACCTTCGAACTTTACATTGAGCATGCAAAAATACGAGATCAATGAAGCGACTATTCGTTACGATGATCAAAGCATGGATCTATTTGCCGATATTCAAAATTTAACCCATGTAGGTAAAGGAGATTTAACTGCAGATGTAATCGATTTCGAGACTACGACCTCCATGGATGCATTAACTTATGAGATGGACGGTATGAGTTACTTGAAAAAGGTAAAAACAAATTTCGTAGTTAATTTATTAATGGAATTCACCGAAAAGACTTCCAAATTCACACTTAAAGAAAATACGTTTGAATTAAATGCACTAAAATTTTCGTTGGATGGATTCTATGAAATGTTGGAACATAAAGACAATATGGATCTAACATTGGATGCAAAAGAAGCTACATTTAAAGACTTTTTATCCTTGATTCCTTCTTTTTATCAATCTGGATATGAAGGCATGTTAACTAATGGAACATTATCTATGCATGCGAAGGTGAAAGGAATTATGGATGACAAAAACATGCCGGGTTGGGATGCAGGAATTCAGGTGAAAAATGCCTCAATACAGTATGCAGGTTTACCTCAATCCATCAAGAACATCGCAATCAATGCTTCTTCTAGTTATGCTGGGGGTTCCAATTTAGACCAAATGAAATTGGATGTGGAGAAATTTCATGCAGACTTTGCTGGAAACATATTGGATATGACATTAAAGTTGCGCAATCCTATGAGTGATCCAGCAATTGCAGCGAAAATAAAAGCAAATGTGAACCTTGCTACATTGGGTCAGGTAATGCCGATGGCAGCTGGAGAATCCTATCAAGGAAAATTGCGCGCTGACATAGCATTAAACGGGAATATGAGTACGATCGAACAAGAACGTTACGAAGAATTTGATGCTGATGGAATTATTGAATTAATTGATATTCTTTATAAGTCAAAAGATTTACCAGCAGCAGTTGAGGTAGCAGATATGAAACTTCACTTTACACCAAAAAATTTACGTTTAGAAAACTTACAAGCTAAAATGGGTGCAAGTGATTTTGCGATGAATGGTACCATTGATAATTACCTAGCTTATGTCTTTAGAAATGAGTTATTAAAAGGAAACTTCAATTTTTCGAGTAATAACTTGGATTTAGATGCATTGATGGGTACAAGCACCACACCTACTCCAACACCTACTGAACAATCAACGAAAGCTCCAGAAACAAAAGCAGCGGAACCATTTTTAATTCCTGACAATTTAGATGTTACCTTAAACATGGATGTCAAAACCATTAAATATAATGGTATCCGAATTCAAAATACGAAAGGTTCTGTTGGAATGAAAGAAGAAATTGCCTCATTGAATCAGTTAACCATGAATTTACTAGGTGGTAAAGTAGGTTTAGATGGTACGTATAATACCCAAAATCATCATAAACCAGCGGTAAATTTTGGTTATGACCTTCAACAAATCGCTCTATCTGATTTAGCTAAAAACTTTGTAACCATTGAAAAATTAGCTCCAATCGCCAAATTTGTGAAAGGGAAGATTTCCACTTCATTCACAATGAAAACAGAATTACAAGCATCAATGGAACCTGTTTATAGTACATTAACCGGTAAAGGAGATGTGTCATCCAATGAAATAAATATTTCTGGATACGAACCTTTAACAAAATTAGCAGGTGAATTAAATATGCCAAAATTAGCTTCACAAACGATGCGAGATTTTAAAGCAAAATTCAAGTTTGAAAACGGGAAAATTACACTAACTCCATTTACAATCAAATTAGGTAAAATAAATACAGACATTTCTGGATCGATGAGCTTTGAGCAAGATTTAGATTATAAATTAGTGTTGAATATCCCGAGAGAAGAAATACCTGCTGGAGCTATTAAAACGATTGAATCAGGATTGAAAGCTTTGAATGGATTACCAGTTAAATTAAAAGTCCAAGAATTACCAGCTATAATACCTGTAAATGCGACAATTACAGGTAAAACAACTAAACCTATAGTTTCCGTTGATTTAAAAGAAACAATTGGAAATTTAACAGGCAACCTAAAAAATTCGTTGAAAGATGCTGTTAAACAAGCGAAAGATTCTGTAAAAACAGTAGTTAAACAAAAAGTAACAGAAAAAGTAAACGAGGTAAAAGAAGACTTAAACAAAAAGAAACAGCAATTAATCGCCGATGCACAAAAGCAAGCAGACAATGTGAAAGCTGAAGCAAAACATGCAGCAGATGCAGTGCGTGCAGAAGGAAATAAACAAGCGGATGCATTAATCGCTGAAGCAGGTGGAAATCCTATCAAAAAGAAATTAGCTGAAGTTGCAGCAACAAAATTGCGTAAAACAGCAGAAGATAAAGCACAACGCATCGAGCAAGAAGCGAATCAGAAAGCGGATGAGATAATGAGTCGAGTGACGAAGTGACGAGTGACGAAGTGACGATAAGTAAAGCTGTTTGGGGATTGGAGGCGTACAATCCGAACTACAAAAACTTGAAAAAATAGTAGAAGAGAATGAAATCGATTGTATTTGTTGGGATTGGAGGAGCTACTGGGAGTGTGATGCGTTATCTATTGGGTATGGTAGGTGGGCATTATTTCAAAGGTGTTTTTCCTGTGGCGACATTTGCCATAAATTTTATTGGATGTGTGTTGATTGGTATGTTGTTAGGGTATTTTGGAAAACATGAAGGATTGAATCCACAGTTGAAATTGTTATTGATCACAGGATTTTGTGGAGGGTTTACAACCTTTTCTACGTTTGCAGCTGAGAATGTGCAATTGATGGAAAACGGAAATTATGGGATGTTGATGGCAAATATGTTGGGGAGTGTGGTGTTGGGGATGGGTGGTGTGATTTTAGGGATGAAATTTTTTTAATTATGTAGGGTTAAAGCATGCTATATCCCTACATATTTTAAAAAAATAGGTCGCGTCAAGACGCGACCGAACAAGGCATTCATGCAATGGGATTACAAATAAAAAGGAAGAAATTAAATAATGGAATGCTTTTCTGTGAATGTGATTCCGTAATTTTCTAATTCAGATAAAATAGGATCGTATACTTCTTTCATCACAGGAATTTGAACTCCTTTTAGCGTTAAAGTTCCGTTTAAAATCATTTTTCCACAGATAGCAACTGGAAGTCCTACGGTATTACTCATCGCAGTAAACACTTGATTTTCTCCGATATTCACCATAGAAGAAATGATTTTATGTCTTGTTCCGCTGATTGAATATTCAAAATCATGGTACATCACTAACATGTCTTTATCGTTTTCTTCTAACACCCATTTATCTACCAAGATTTTCTCTAGTAATTGTGCTGGAGAAGCATTTTTCAAACCGATGGGTTGATCATTATCAAAAATTCCTAGCCATTTGAATTTATGGTATAACTCATCATCTCCTTTGGTAAACAAACGTTTAAATTTATCTTCTACCGACTCCCCTACTTGGAAAGGAAGAAAAGCATTGATGAAATTACGTGGTGTTAAATGTTCTGAGTTCTCCAATTTATAACTATCCTCCGTCATTCCTAACTCCACAAAGATATTCCAAGCATACGAAAAACCAGGTCTACGAAGCGTTCCACGATAGATGGTTGGGATATTGTCTAAATGATAAATTGGTCTATAGGATAGCGAATTTCTATTTGCATACCCTTCAAATTTTCCATACCCTTCAATTGCAACAGTTTCTAAACGTTGAAATAATTTATTGTACGGAATGTATTTATATTCTTTCTCTTCAATAAATGCTGCTGCTGGTCCTTGTCCTGCAATCACCACATTACGTGGGTTCCATGTAAATTTATAGTTCCAAGGATTGGTATCATTACTCGGAGCAATTAAACCACCACAAAACGATTTAAAACTATGAATTTCGGCATCTTGTAATCTTATTTCATCCAAAATTTTAGAAGCAGACATGTGATCAATTCCTGGATCCACACCTATTTCATTCATGATAATAATTCCCGCAGCTTTTGCTTCTTCGTCTAAGGCTTTCATTTCCTCAGAAACATACGAAGGCGTAATCAAATTTGTCTTTAACGCAATACAATCTTTTGCAACTTCCACGTGAAAACGAGCAGGTAACATACTAATTACCAAATCCGCTTTTTCAATTTCAGGCTGTCTTTCTTTGGGATCAAGCGCATTGAACGATAAGGCTACTCCACGTCTGTGTCCGTTTAATTTATGTTGAACCAACGCTAAATCTTGGTCGCACACACGTAATTGCCAATCAAATTTTTCAGAATGTTCTAAAAAATAGCGAATTAAAGAAGAACTGGAAAGTCCAGCACCCAAAAGAAGAATTGTTTTCATCGGTTAAAATATTAACGATGCTAATTTAGAAAGAAAAAGAGAGAAGATACCATATAAGGCATATAAGATTTTATTGAGAAGTATTGTAAAAGAAAAGGAAAAGAGAATAGGTAAGTTATTACATACCCTACTTAAACATCTCTACAGCCTTTGCGACCTGGTCTTTGGTGTTCCCAATAGTGACATTTTCACCATTGATGCAAAATGGGCGTTTTAAAAACGTATATTCTTCTAACAACAACGAACGGTAATCATTCTCAGATAATTGTTTTTCATGTAGACCCTGAAGGCGAAATTTTTGTGCTTTTTTAGAAAATAAAGCTTCGTACGAACCTACTTTAGATTTGATCCAATCCAGTGTGGATGCATCGATATTATTGACTTTGACATCAACTAATTCTACCGTTGAATCAGGATTAATTTCTTTTAGAATTCGTTTACACGTAGAACAGGTTGAAAGGTGGTAGATTCTTTTCATTTAAGCGTACATTAACATTCCAATACTAAAATAAATAAATAGTCCAAGGACATCGTTTAAAGTAGTAATAAATGGTCCTGTGGCTAGTGCGGGATCTATATCGTATTTATCTAAAATTAGTGGTATTAATGTTCCCATAACCGCAGCAAAAACAATCACTACAAACAAGGAAGCACTAACAACTATACCTAAATCTATCGTTCCAAAAATACTTGCTATACCAAAGATTAAAGAAGAGCAAATCAAACCATTGAATAGTCCAACCAAAACTTCTTTTCCTAACTTGGCGAAAATACTTTTAAACTGATTTCCTTTAGCTAAAGATTGAACCACAATTGCAGAAGATTGTACTCCTACATTTCCACCCATTGCGGTAATCATAGGAATAAAAAATGCTAACGCAGGTACATGACTAATACTACCTTCGAAAGATGAAATCACTTTTGCTCCAAGCGTTCCTCCTAACATACCGATAATTAACCAAGGAAGTCTTGCTTTTGTAATACGGAAAATACTCGCGTTATCTTCCACTTTTTCTGTAATACCCGTAGCTAATTGGAAGTCACGATCTGCTTCTTCGCGGATGATATCTACGACATCATCAATGGTAATTCGACCTACTAATTTACTTTGGTAATCCAAAACAGGAATAGAAACCAATCCATATTTATCAAACAAACGCATTACCTCATCTTGGTCATCGGTAACTTTTACTGAAATGATATTTTTTGATTGGTATAAATCTCTAATCTTATGATTTGGTTCTGAGAAGAATAACTCCTTCAAAGACAATACTCCAACTAATTTATTAAGTGCATCTACTACGTAAATGGTATAAACTTTGTCGACTTCCTTCGCTTGTTCTCTGATTTCCGTTAAACATTGTTCAACTGTCCAATCAATTTCTGCATGTAGAAACTCTTTTTGCATGAGCCCCCCTGCAGTATCTTCGTCGTAATTTAATAGGTCAACGATGTCATCTGCAGCATCATCATCTTCCATGTGTGAGATTACCTCTTGAATTTCTGTATCGTCGTATTCATATAAGATATCCGCAGCATCATCCGAATCGAGGTTTTCTAATTGTTCTGCGATTTCTTTTTTGGAAAGCGATTTCAAGAAACGATCTCGGACCTCCTCTTCCAATTCCATCAAAACATCCGCTTGGGTCTCTTCGTCCATACGGAAGTAGATGACTTTTGCGTCTTCGTTTGGAAGTTCGTCAAGAATTTCAGCAATATCTACGAAGTGATGTTCTAAGATGTTTTTATCAATCCATTCAAAATCATTGCTTTGAATTGCAGAATGGACTTGTTCTAAGAATTCTTTCGTAAGGTTGAAACGCATGATGGTAGGAATTGAGATTGCAAAGGTAGTTATATTTGTTACTTTTTGGAAAATTTACGGATTAGTAACACAGAGGTCACAATGGCGCAAAGTAGCACAAAGATTTTCGCTGAGAATTTGGAGATAGTTGAAGTATTTGACGGAATTTTCGAGGACGCAGAGTTTTCTACTTTTAGTAGAAAATTAAAGTTTATTCATTTTTGACTTTGTCAAAAATATCTCTACGAAAAAACATGTTAAAAAAATTAAATTAGTTAATAATCACTATATATCTTCAAAGCAGTAATCAATATCTTTATAATATTTGAGCTTATTTAATGAAGTTTGGTAACGTATAGTCCATGGAATTTTAGATGTATCAGTTTTTGTAGTAACTAAAACATTATAGAGCTCTTTTCGATAGTTTAAATAATTTTCATCTAAATATTCTTTTGCAATTTTTATATAATAATTTTCATTTATAAACTTTTTCTTTTTTTCAATAGTTAAAAATTTTACTAAATCTTTATATTTAAAATTAATGTTCAATGGTTTGCATTCATATCTTAATGTAATAGAAATATTTTGATCATTATAAAAAACATAATTCTCAAAACATTCAATATATGCATTTTTCAAATTTATTTGTTGTGGAATTTTAGTTTCATATTCTGTACATCCTTCTAAACCTAGAAAATTAGCATTGTTAATTAGTTCGAAACCCCTTTCTTTAAATAAATCAATATAATCGCCAGATTTGCTTAAATATGAACCTATATAAGATTTAGATAATCCACTATAAGGAGTTCTAGGATGTATGAAACCATATGCAAACCTAGGTGTAATTAATCTATTAACTTGTGATTCTACTTTGTTTCTTTTAATTGAATATATACATCTAAATTTTTCAGGCTGATTGGTCTCTATTTGTTTTTGAATATTATTTTCTATCCCATTAAAATATGAAAACTTTATATACATAAGGTTTTTATGATTTGTTAATTTAATATATGATTTTGAAATTCCTTCCGTAATTCCTTCAATATTATTTAATACCTCCTTTTCAAAATTTGAACCAATTTTATATTTAATATCAATATAAAAAACTGTGTCTTGCATCCAAAATTCATCCAAACCACAATAATCTATTTTAATTTGATATAGCTTTTCAATTTTATGTTTCCAATTCTCATCGGTTTTATTTAAAGGTCTTTGTGGATTATTATTTATTGTACAGGAAGAAATATAATTAAGAATAAAAAACATTATAACAACAAAAAAATTGAATTTCATTTTCTGAATATTATTTACCACACTCTTCTTTCAATTCAAGCATTTTAGCGCCGTCCATGGTTTGGAAATCAGCACATTTTTTTTCTTGATCTGCTTTTAGTTTTTTCATTTTTTGAAGGTCCTTTGCAGTTGCTTCACGTTGTAGTAATTCGGAAGAGAATGTTTCCAGCTTTTTACCCGATTCTAAACACGAACAAATTTCAGTATTGGAAGAACAAGCTGAAAAACTTAACATGAACAAACAGGTAATAACACCAAGGAATAGCGATTTCATAGATATGGATTTTAAATATTTCCCAAAATTAACAGAATGTTTATCAAGGTTAATTATTTGGTAATAAAAATTGTAAAGTATTATATTTACGATTGATATAATTTTAACACGAATTTCAACTATGCAGTCAAAATTACCACATATAGGAACGACCATTTTTACAACGATGTCGAAAATGGCCAATGATTATCAAGCGATCAATTTAGCGCAAGGATTTCCAAATTTTCCTGTAGATGAACGTTTGATTCAATTATTGCAAGAGACAAGTACTGAAAATGCACACCAATATGCCCCGATGGCTGGTCATCCGTTGTTGTTAGAAGAAATTGCTTTGTTAACGGAAAAAAGTTATGGTCGTACGGTGAATCCAAACACCGAAGTATTAGTCACTGCAGGAGCAACACAAGCCATCTTCACAATTCTACAAGCATTGGTTCATACCAACGACGAAGTAGTGATTTTAGACCCAGCTTATGACTGTTATGCGCCTTCTGTGCTCTTAGCGGGTGGTAAACCTGTACATGTATCATTAGAAGCGGATTTTACACCTGATTGGAATAAAATTGAACGTGCTTGTAATGAGCATACAAAAATTTTATTTGTCAATAATCCACACAATCCATCTGGACGAATTTTTCAGGAGTCAGACATCCAAACAATTGAAGCTATTTTAGCAAAATATCCTTACATCATTTTATTATCGGATGAAGTCTATGAGTACATTACGTTTGAGCAAAAACACATTTCTGCAAATACGCGTGAAGCATTATTAAATCGAAGTGTAATTGTTTCATCCTTTGGAAAGACCTTTCATATTACAGGCTGGAAAATGGGT
>CANGOF010000098.1 GCA_947455515.1 Flavobacteriia bacterium | reverse complement strand
TTTCATACTGGTTATTTGCTGGTTCTTCTGTAATTATGTTAGTATCTTTATTTATAGAAACTGGACCTGCTATGGCTGGTTGGACTATTTATCCTCCTTTATCAGCATTACCACAAGCAATCGAAGGTTCTGGTTTAGGTATGACTTTATGGTTACTTTCTATGACTTTATTTATTGCAGGTTCTTTGGTAGGTTCATTAAATTATATTGTTACTGTATTAAATTTACGAACAACTGGTATGTCTATGACAAGAATGCCTTTGACAATTTGGGCGTTTTTTGTAACAGCAATCTTAGGTGTACTTTCATTCCCAGTATTATTATCTGCTGCTGTTTTATTAATGATGGATCGTTTAGCAGGTACAAGTTTCTATTTATCTGACATTATCGTTGGAGGTGAGATGTTAGAAAATCATGGTGGTTCACCATTGTTATATCAACACTTATTTTGGTTCTTAGGTCACCCTGAGGTATACATTGTATTGTTACCTGCATTAGGTTTATCTTCTGAGATTATTTCTACTAACGCAAGAAAACCAATTTTTGGTTACCGTGCTATGATTGGTTCTATACTCGCTATTGGTTTCTTGTCTTTTATTGTTTGGGGTCACCATATGTTTGTCACTGGGATGAATCCATTTTTAGGTAGTGTATTTGTATTTACTACTTTATTGATTGCTATACCTTCTGCAGTAAAAGTGTTTAATTACATCACTACTTTATGGAGAGGAAGTATCGTATTTACACCTGCTATGTTATTTGCTGTTGGACTTGTTTCAACATTTATTACTGGTGGTGTTACAGGTATTATTCTTGCCGATTCTGCTTTAGATATTGCTGTACATGATACCTATTTCGTTGTTGCTCACTTCCATATTGTAATGGGTATGTCTGCCGTTTTCGGAATGTTTGCAGGTGTATATCATTGGTTCCCTAAAATGTATGGTAGAATGTTAAATACACGTTTAGGTTATGCTCATTTCTGGGTTACTATTGTCGGTGCTTATGGTGTATTCTTTCCTATGCATTTTGTTGGATTAGCTGGGGCACCTCGTCGTTATTATGATTATTCAGTTTATAACGAATTTGATACAAATACCTATGAGATGATGCTTGATTTAAATGTTATTATTACCGTATTTGCTATTATTGCAGCAATTGGTCAGTTAATTTTCTTGTTCAATTTCTTCTATAGTATTTTTAGAGGACCAGTTGCTGTTCAAAATCCTTGGAAATCTAATACTTTAGAATGGACTACTCCAGTTGAACATGTTCATGGTAATTGGCCAGGTGCTTTACCAGTTGTTCACAGATGGCCTTATGACTATTCTAAGCCTGGTGCAGACGAGGATTATATTCTTCAAACTGTTCCTTTAGCTGAAGGAGAAGAAGAACATTAATCTGTTTATAATATTTGAGAGCCTTCTAACATTTGTTAGGAGGCTTTTTTATTTTTGTATCTCAATTTACAACAACTATTTTGGAAGAAGATTCATTTGATTATCGTGGTGAGGTTGATAAACCCAATGATAACGATTACGATAAAGTATTACGTCCTAAAAAATTGACTGACTTTGCAGGTCAAAAACAAGTGGTTGAGAATTTAGAAATTTTTGTTCAGGCTGCAACACAACGAGGCGAACCTTTGGATCATGTTTTGTTACATGGTCCTCCAGGACTCGGTAAAACGACTTTAGCGAATATTATTGCAAATGAATTAGGAGTTGGATTTAAAGTCACCAGTGGTCCAGTATTAGATAAACCTGGTGATTTGGCTGGTTTGCTTACAAATTTAGATTCTGGTGATGTATTATTCATAGATGAAATTCATCGATTAAGTCCTGTAGTAGAAGAATATTTATATTCAGCTATGGAGGATTATGTAATAGATATTTTGATTGATAGTGGTCCCAATGCACGTACTGTTCAAATATCGCTTAATCCATTCACTTTAATTGGTGCAACAACTCGATCAGGATTATTGACATCTCCATTACGAGCTCGTTTTGGTATCAATGCTCGACTTCAATATTATGATTCAAAAACATTAACAGCCATTGTTGAACGCTCTTCGGATTTATTAAATATACCTATTAATGAACAAGCTGCTTATTCTATTGCAAGTCGTAGTCGAGGGACTCCACGTATAGCAAATGCCCTATTACGTAGGGTACGTGATTTTGCACAAGTAAAAGGTACTGGTAAAATTGATATCGAAATTACTGATATTGCATTAGAAGCATTAAATGTGGATGCCTATGGATTGGATGAGATGGATAACCGAATATTGTTAGCAATTATAGATAAATTCAAAGGAGGTCCTGTAGGTTTAACCACAATTGCGACCGCTATAGGCGAGAATGCAGGGACATTAGAAGAGGTATATGAACCATTTTTAATTCAAGAAGGTTTTTTAATTCGTACACAACGTGGCCGTAAAGCTACAGAAAAAGCATACAAACACTTAGGTAGAGACTTAGGTTTCATACAAGGTGGATTGTTTTAATCTTTATGTCAACAACATCTAATTCTTTATTGATCAAAGAAATAGCCTATGAATTAGGGTTTCAATTTTGTGGGATTTCTAATGCTGATTTTCTAGAAGATGAAGCACCTCGTTTGGAACAATGGTTGAAGTCAAATAAACAGGGTAAAATGTCGTATATGGAAAATCATTTCGACATGCGTTTAGATCCGCGTTTATTGGTTCCAGGTGCAAAAAGTGTGATTTCCTTGATGTACAATTATTTCCCAATTGAAAAACAACGCGAAGATTCATTTCATATTTCTAAATATGCTTATGGTACAGATTACCATTTTGTATTAAAAGATAAACTTAAACTTTTTTTAGAAAGGATTCGATATAAAATTGGTGATGTAGATGGACGAGTTTTTGTTGATTCTGCACCAGTAATGGATAAGGCATGGGCTAGGAAATCTGGATTAGGTTGGATTGGGAAGCATAGTAATTTAATACATCCTAAAAAAGGATCTTTTTTCTTTATCGCAGAATTGATTATCGATTTAGAATTACAACCAGATGGACCAATAAAAGATTATTGTGGAACATGTACGCGATGCATCGATGCATGTCCAACCGATGCAATCGTTCAACCTTATGTCGTAGATGGATCTAAATGTATTTCATATTTAACTATAGAATTAAAAGATGAAATCATACCATCTGAATTTACAGGGAAATTAAATGATTGGATTTTTGGGTGTGATATTTGTCAAGATGTTTGTCCTTGGAATCGATTTTCTAATCCTCATACCCAACCCTTATTTAATTCAACTTCTTCACTATTAGATTTATCTAAAAATGACTGGAATGATTTAACGGATGAAGTGTTTTATGAACTCTTTAAAAATAGTGCTGTCAAAAGAACAAAAAAAAGCGGATTAATGCGTAATATTAAGTTCTTAAACGACTAATATTAACATAATGGCTTTAGAAGCTTATACTGGAACTTGGGATGAAAATGTAGCTGCTCATTTATTACGAAGAACATTATTTGGAGCAACTTTTCAGCAAATTAAATATGCAAAACAAAAAGGTTTAGCTGCAGTACTTGATGATTTACTTATATTACCTGTTACAACTCCGCCTATTGCTGTGAGTGACAAAGAAGCTATTGTTTCTATTGGAGAAACGTGGATTAATTCTGTTTTTCCAGCTCTGAATTCTCAAGAAACCGAAAATGCACGAAATGAATCATTGTCGGGTTGGGGTATTCAGAATTTGAGTAATGAATCATTTAGCATACAAGAAAAAATGACTTTGTTTTGGCAGAATCATTTTGCAGTTGAAAATAGTAGTGACGCTAGAGCTACGTATTATTATTTTAAATTGCTTCGAGATAATTGTTTAGGTAATTTTAAGGATTTGATTAAAAAGATTACAATTGAGCCTAGTATGCTTCAATTTTTAAATGGAAATTCGAACACAAAAAACAGTCCGAATGAAAATTATTCTCGAGAATTGTTAGAGCTTTTTACGGTAGGTAAAGGTGAACAGTTAGGAGAAGGTGACTATACCAATTATACTGAGACGGATATAAAAGAGGCAGCTAAAATTTTAACAGGTTGGAGGATAGATGGAATTCAAAGTAGCACTCAAACATCTGTAGTTTCCTCATTTATTCAAAGTAAACATGATATTACCACTAAAATTTTATCTGCACGTTTAGGTTCAAAATCGATTGTTAATGCAAACGAAAATGAATATGCAAATTACATTGATGTACTTTTTGAGTCTGAACATGCGGCACAATTTATTTGCAAGAAATTATATAGATGGTTTGTAAATTATGATATTACACCATCCATACAGAGTTCAGTAATTGATCCATTAACTCAACTTTTAATTGCTAATAATTATGAACTAAAACCTGTAGTTAGAACATTACTAACGAGTGCTCATTTTTATGACATTACAAATAGAGGTACGATCATAAAGAATCCATTAGAATTAGTTTTTTCCATGTTAAATAGTACAGGATCGAAACTAAATTACACAACGCAAGTTAACTATGATTTTTATAATCAATTAGGAGGGATATGCGCAACTATGGGTATGAATTATTTTAGACCACCGAATGTAGGAGGATGGCCAGCGTATTATCAAGCACCTAATTATACAAGACTTTGGATTAATTCGAGTTATTTAAATTTACGTTTTTTGATTTCATCCGCATTGACTTTGACAGATCAGTTTAAATCAAAAGTAGATAATACAAAGTATTGGCAAATACAATTAATTCCATTTATTCAGAGTCTTTCTTTGCCTTTAGATCCAATTCAAGTTATTGAAGATTTAACTTTAATTTTTTGTCCAAAGGGTTTATCAACAGAAGAAAAACTAAAATTAAAGACCCTATTAACTAATGGTCTTCAAGATTTTGAATGGACAACACAATACAATCAATATTTAAATAATCCTTCGGATGAAACAATGAAAAAATCATTAGCTTTTCGCATTGGTTTAACGTTGGATACGTTGTTTAAAATGCCAGAATTTCAAACAATCTAAAAGGATAATGATGGAAAGAAGAAAATTTATAAAAAATACAACACTTGCTTCATTGACAATTCCTTTTATGTTTAAGAATTATAGTTATGCAGCAGTTACAGAAAAACTATTTTCAATTAAAAGGGGAGTAGAAGACAAAGTATTTGTGTTAATTCGATTAAATGGAGGTAATGATGGATTAAATACGTTTATCCCATTAGATCATTATTCTAATCTTACTAAACAAAGAGCTAACATCCTAATACCAGAGAACAAATTAATTCAAATCACACCAAAAAATGCATTTCATCCATCTATGACTGGTATGGCTAATTTATTTCAACAAGGAAAATTATCTGTTATACAAAACGTTGGATATCCAGAACAAAACCGTTCGCATTTTCGATCTACTGATATTTGGACGAGTGGTTCGATAGATCCATCTACAACAACAGGTTGGTTAGGTAGAAAATTAGACAAAGAGCATCCAGGATTTCCAGAAGGGTACCCGAATGATGTTAATCAAGATCCGTTTGCAATTAGTATGGGATATGAAGTTTCTGCTACTTGTCAAGGATTGTTAGGTAATTTTTCTCATACGGTAAACAATCCAATGGATGCAGTGAATGTTTCATTATCTTCTTCAGCAAATGACGGAACGTATTATGGTGGTCACATGGAGTTTTTGAGCACCATGATAGCACAGACTAATAAATATGGTAATCGTGTGTTAGAAGCTGCCAAAAAAGGAAAAAACTTATCTGCTAAATACGATGCAAAGAATAATTTAGCAACGCAATTGAAATATGTGGCGCAAATGATTTCGGGTGGTCTGCAAACGAATATCTATGTGGTGAATATTTCAGGATTTGACACGCACGATTCACAGGTTATATCTACGGATGTTACTACTGGTAATCATGCTACTTTAATGAAAACTTTATCAGATGCGATTGAGGCATTTCAAGATGATATTACTTTGTTAGGATTAGAAAATCGAGTAGCAGGAATGACGTTCTCTGAATTTGGTCGACAAATAGCTTCTAATGCGAGTTATGGAACAGACCATGGTGATGCTGCTCCTTTGTTTTTATTTGGATCTTGTTTGGAAGCCCCTATCTATGGAAGTAATCCTGTGATTTCTGATCAAGTTGTTGGTCAAGCAGGTGTGCCAATGCAAGTAGATTTTAGAGATGTATATGCTTCTGTATTGAGAGATTGGTTTGAGGTGCCGACAACAGAAATTCAAAAAATGTTTGCCCACGAAGTGAAGTATCATAACATTATTGGTGGATGTACACTACGTTTGGATGAGATGGCTGATGATGGATTAAAAACATTGATGTATCCAAATCCAGCGATCGATGCGGCAACACTAAGAATTTCTACGAAACATGAGTTTGTGAAAGTTTCCGTTTGTTCAATGTTAGGTCAGGAGCAATTGGTTGTTTTTGAAGGGACATTGAATGAGGATGTACATAAATTACCATTGGATCTTTCTGAAGTTAAGGTAGGGAATTATTTGTTAAGGGTACAGAAAGGGTCAGGAGAAGAGGTGGTTAGTTTTGTAAAGGTTAGATAATTTTCTTTTCTTTTTATCATCGTAGATGATGAGATCACTTCGTTTAGTTCCGCAAATGAAAAGAAACAAAAGAAAACTCGTCGCTGTATTTTATTCCGTTCATTTCATTCTTGAAATTGCTACCATTTCGGTGATCTTTCCGCATCCGCTCCAAGTTACCTTATGGTGCCAGCATTTCAATTCATTACTTTCTCTCATAAAATAATGCGACAATGACTTACTTCGGTTATATATTTTTTACATAATTTTTATATTGATCATTTTTAATGAACAATCCAAAAAAGAAACTGTAAAAGCTCATTCCTGCTAATGTGGTGAGTGTGTCTTCGACAAGGAAGGAAACAATGCAGATGATGAAAAAAAGTAGCGCAAGTTTGTTTTTGTTTTTTGCGAATGTTCGAAAAGAATAAATCAGGTGAAGTAGGAATAATGTAAGACCAACGCTACCAGTAGCGACTAAAATACCAAGAAATTGATTATGACTTTCTAGCCTATTTTTTGGTTCAAGAACCGAGTTCGAGTTTATATATTGTTCTTGGTATACCTCTTTATAATCTCCAATTCCTGTTCCAAGTAACCAATTGTTTTTGAAAATGGACCAACCTGTTTTCCAATATTCGATACGATGTAATATACTATGACCATTTGGGTCTTGTTGGCTGTTTAATTCGTATTGAAGTTCGTAGATTCTTTTTTTCAATCCTGATTCAAGAGCTAAAACTGTTGGGATACCATGTTCGATATTATGGATGTCCTGTTGTGTTAATTTATTGACACCTTCTGCATCTTTTGTAAGGCCTTTTGAAGTTAGGTAACGAACTAATACTGTATAATAGCGGTACTCATTTTTTGTATAGGAATCGAGTGGAACAGTTGATCTTGTTTTCCATGTACTGTCTAATTCTTCCTTATTGATAAAACAGTGTAAGGGATACCCATTTTCTAATGCTTTGGAAACTGTATCGTGGCTGTATTTATGACCTAATTTTGTTAACGTAGGATATTGTTTAATTTCTGTTTTATTTTTATTTAATTCATTGAAATTTATAATACTAATGATAATTAATAATATCATCGAACCTAAAAATAAATAGGAGGTAATTTTCCTCCATTTTATGGAAGACCTTAGTTCATATATTGTTAAGTAAACGATACAACATGTCAGAACGAGAATTCCACTTAACACTTGTGCGTAGTACGTATAAAAAAGTAACCAAGCGATTGCGAGATAACTAATTATTTTAAGATATACATTAGTAGTTTTTTGATAAGCTAGGATAAAAATCCCGAAAATTACAAAAAGGGAAAATCGGATATGCGATACAAACAGTGACATGGTTCTAATATCTTTGTCGTGCGTGTAAGCGTTTTGGTAAATAATAAAATTAATTACACTTGCAATTAGTAACAATCCTGTAAATATGCGAAGTAATCCTGTTTTATTTTTTGAGGAAATTGTTGGTAGTGCGACCAATACAATTGGGAGTAGGAATAGATTACATTTTGATAATAGGTCTTTGCATCCAGCATTGATATTTGTTGACCAAAAAAGTGAACAACTATAAAATAGAATAAATAGGAGAAAATAATTTAGTGTACGATTATTTTTTATTCGTTTAATTGCCTCTCCGTAATCTCCTGATAAAAGTACTATTATTAGTAAGTATGCTGTACTTAAAGATAAAATGGCTTTACTGAATATTAGCCCTACTAATACAAAAAGACAACCAATTACAATAAAACGTTGAATGATTTTAGGGGAAGAATTCTTAAGCAGCATAGTACCCTAACGACTATTTTCTCAAAATCGTATTTATTTCTTTATGATTTTGTATAATTTCTTTTGCTTTTTCTATAAAATTATCTGTTTTAAAAGCGTGAATCGTTCTTCCTTTTTGGTAATAATAACGAGAAATGATTTCGTTTTCTAGAATGTTTACAATTTCCGTTTTGAATTTTTCTAAATCACTCGCTTTAGACGGAGTAAGTTTTTTAAATAATGCTTCGTATTCCGTTTTAGAATCTTCAAAATAACCTTCTTCTTCCGCAGTTTTACGCATTTTACGTAGCATTTCTTCAGAAGCTGTGGAGTAATCAAAGGTGTCTTTCAAAACTAATTTTTTAAACTCTTCGTAATCTTCGTTGGACAATTTGAAAGTTCCTGCTTCTGGAATACTTGGGTGGTTGTTTGTATATTGTGTAGCGTAATGAAAGATAAAATTTTTGTTTACCAGCATTGCAGTAAGTCGACTAAATTCTTTTTCCGTTATTTTTACATCTGGTTCAATTCCTCTTCCGTCAATAACTTCTCTACCATTTGAAGTTTTGAATTTTTTGATTAAGGAGTCCGCAATTGCATGAGGACGTTCACCTTCTGCTTTTTCGTAGTATTCTAATTTTTGCACACATCGTCCAGAAGGCGTATAATATTTAGCAATCGTTAATTTCATTTTAGAACCATATTTAAGGTCAAAAGTACGTTGTACCAAACCTTTACCATAAGAGGTTGTTCCTACGATAACTGCTCTATCTAAATCCTGCAAACTACCAGATACAATTTCACTTGCGGAAGCGGAACCATCGTCAATTAATACTACCAAAGGAATATTCACATCTAAAGGTTCGTCCATTGTTTTGTAGACTTTATTTTCTTCCTGAATTCGCCCTTTGGTAAAAACCACTAACTGGTCTTTAGGGACAAACATATTTACGATTTTAACTGCTTCAATTAGTAATCCACCACCGTTACCACGAAGGTCGAGAATCAATTCTTTCATCCCTTTTTCTTTCAGTTCTTTGAACGCTTTGATTACTTCTTCGGATGCAGTTTGCGTAAAACTATTTAGCTTGATGTAGCCAATGTTATTTTGTAAAATACCTGCATAAGGAACATCCGGGATTTTAATTTCGTCGCGGGTAATAGGAATAATTAATTCCTTTCCATCTCTTAACACTTTTACTTGAATCGTTGTTCCCTTTGGACCTTTTAGTGCGGAGGAAACATCGTCGGAAGGTTTGTTACACATGTTTTTTCCGTCGATGGTGATAATTTTATCGCCAGCTTTTAAACCAGATTTTTGCGCAGGGTTTCCTTCATACGGTTCGGATATGTAAATGCAATTTTCAATTTTACGAATTAATGCTCCAATTCCTCCATATTGACCAGTGGTCATCATACGGTAATCTTCCATGTTTGCTTCGTGGTAGTAAACGGTGTAGGGATCTAGTTCTTTTAACATTGCATCGATAGCGACCTTGGAAAGTTTTCCAGGTTTTGGTTCATCTACGTAGTGCATTTCTAGGTTTTGATAGATGAGATCCATCAATTCCATGCCTTTGATAAGTTCGAATCCGTTGGATTGAGCTTTAACAGTTAGAGAGTAGAAAGTTAAAAGTAGAAAGTATATTGTTTTTTGCATTGTTATTTTTTTTGAAGTTCTAAATTACTTATTTCCTGAATTAGTTTTTTGAAGAGTTGTTCTGTTTTTTTGAAAAGTACCTCGTATTCCATTTCTTCTTTGTTGGTATAAACAAAAAAAAGTGCGATTTGTTTGTTATGTTCTATCAAATATTCTTCGAGTATGTATTTGTTTTTGCGTATGGTTTCACGACATAAACGTTTGATTCTGTTTCTATCGTGTGCTTTTCTAAAAATACGTTTTGGTGCAGAAATGACAATTTGAAAAGGCTTGGTTGAGGGGAGTTCAGCAAACCTATAATTTATAACAAACGGAAATTGTTTCACTGTACGTTTTTCCTCAAAAATCTGTTCGATGATTTTTTGACTACACAGTTTATACTCTTTACCGAGGGTTTGGTTCATATAACGAAGGTAAGGAAATTTCTTCCGTAGACGAAAAAAATCCAGTTTTCAATCAATTTTTCGTTTTAAAAAGAATTCTTTGAAACTTTTTTTTGCTTAGATTTTACAATATTGACACATCTCCATTACCTAGGTAATAGTTTATTTTTATTACAAATAATGTTAACAGCTTGGTATTTAGTTTTTTGCCTGAAACGCAAGGATTTGTTAACGTATTAATAATAAGTTTATTGTGATTAATGTGTTTTTTAACATATTTTTACATTCTTAAAATGGGAAAAAGTATGATTTTGAAACTAAAATTTGGTTTTTTATTGTTTTTGAC
>CANGOF010000097.1 GCA_947455515.1 Flavobacteriia bacterium | reverse complement strand
CACCCAATATCAACACTTTCAGGATCTTGCTGATATGATTTGTATAAAAAATCAATCGCAGTCACATCTGCATTCCCAACGTAGGTTACTTTATCCATGTTTTTAGAACATTTTTATAGAACAGCGAAGTTACAAAGAAAATGTTTTTGAGGGGGAATTTTTGGGGAATATTTAA
Source organism: Flavobacteriia bacterium (assembly GCA_947455515.1). Taxonomy (GTDB): domain Bacteria; phylum Bacteroidota; class Bacteroidia; order Flavobacteriales_D; family Crocinitomicaceae; genus CANHVK01. Next base: position 10,606 of record CANGOF010000097.1, on the reverse strand, counting down.
GCTATTTACTTCCTTTAAGTAAATTCTTTTTATTTTTTCGGTTATTCCAAATTCTAATAATTAGGATTTCATTTTCGTTCTTTATCGAATAAAAAATAGAAACTTCAGGAATTATTAAAATTGTACGAGTATTTTCAATTCCTGTTAACGGAAATGTGGTTGGATTTTGTAATATCAATGAGCAATTTTTTTCAAGCATGAACAAAAAATCTTTGACTACTTTTTCAGAGAAATATTTTTCTAAATAATTAATACAATTGTCGTAATCATCTAGTGCTAATTCAGTCCAAATCAACTGCATTAGATGAAATACTTAGGATGACGATTTTTTATTTCAGCCATTACTTGTTCATGTGTTAGAACTTTTCCTTCTTTCACTTGATTCAAACCTTCTTCTATCGCTTTTATTTGTTTTTTGGAAAGAGAGATTTTCTTTTCTTGTTGCTCAACAATTTGAGATGAAATACCCATTTTATCAAGCAATTGATTGATAAAGTTAAATTCGATGGAATCTTTGGGTGTAATTACTAATGACTTCATGACATAAAAGTTGGTATTCAAACAAATATAAGAAATTCGGAATTAAATTAAGAATACTTTTCCCTAAAAAATACTTTCAAGGCTTCTCGTCTTATTACAATCCAAGTAAATTCTTCCATCCAATTTGATTTGTTGGAAGTGGCTAATTGTAAATAGGTTTGTTCTGAAACATCCATGGTATATAATAATGGATGCCAACTGGATGCTTGCTTTTCAATCATATACATTAACGCCTCCGCAACCTTGTCGACCAATCTTTCTATCGAATAAGCATTTTCAGAAAATTCTGGCGCAAATTCAAAACCATGCACACCAAAATCTTTAGCAAGTTGTAACTGTGTTTTAAAACGAAATTGCTCATGGTCAAATCGTGCTTCTAATTCTGAATTGTTCTTTTCTGGAAGCATTACTTCTTAAAAATTTCAAAAAGTACTGGTCGACTTGGAGTAGCATCGTTTTCAAAAGGAGCGGTTTGTAAATTCAGCAAATACAATCCATCTTTTATTGAATCTTCAACATAGATAAATTCTGTAATCGTTTTATGAAACTGAGGATTTTCAGGAACCTGCCAAAATGCGTGGTGAAACAACAATTTTCCTTCATCATTTTCCCGATCTACAGACGGTAGATCAATTAAAAAATGTTGAACTCCTTTTTGATTTAATAATTCGACACAAGCGACATCCAAATACGGTGGATTAGTCGAAGAATAGTTTTTATGCTTTTTAGAAAGATCGTTTGGAGCGGTTCTTAATACGATTGCTTCGACAGTCGAACTTTGAATAGTATTCGTCATTTGAATTAAACTAATTACTTCGTCAAAACACTGATCTTTTTCATTCCAAAATTTCTCTGGAGTTATAGTAATTACTTCCGCTGTAAAAAACGAATCTTTTAGTTTATTATTGACAGAATGTATCTCTGAAGTTATGTGTCCTAAACATTCCGTATGGGTTCCATGTCCATGCGGATTGAAGGAAATATTTCTAAAATTAGTGCTACTTCCTTCTGTCACTAATCCTATAAATCCTTCTGCTCTTACTGGTTCAAAAACAGGTTTATCTACATACCAAGCTAATGGATTTTGTTCATCATTTGAAAGCGGAATTGAAATATCTAATCCCTTTGAAGTATCGATGTATTGTTCTGAATATAAATGTAATAACATAACTAATTATTTAGGCAATTTAGCAACCATTTTAGCATACTCCTCTTTAAAAGTGTTAGTTCCTCTACACCCCATACCTACTTTTGAATTATGAAAATGCTCTATGCGATTCTCAGGATTTGGATGTGTACTTAAAAATTCAGGTTGTTTTGAACCACTAGGTTGTCTTGCTAATTTTTCAAAAAAACCTGCGGCACCTGCTGCATTATATGGCGTGCCACACAAATATAAAACAGAACGTTGATCTGCTTCTGTTTCGTGAGCCCTTGAATTTTTTAAATTTATTAAACCCAATCCCATCTGATTAATTTGCGGTGTAGTTTGACCAAGAGCAATCATCTCTGCAATCTCTACAACAATCTGTAAACCATACATCGTGGTAAGTTGTCTCGTAGAGTGACGCATATCCGCATGACCGATTTCATGCGCCAATACTCCTGCAAGCTGATCTTCACTCTCCAAGAATTTTAAGATGCCTGTATAAACATAAATGTACCCTCCTGGAGTACAAAATGCATTCAGGGTATTGTCATCGTGTATAATGTGGATTTTCCAAGCAAAATCATTGCGATAATCCACTTTGCCAGAGTTTAATATATTATTCTTTACCTTATCAACATAAGCATAAATATCACTGTACTGATTCACATCTAATAGAGGATACTGTTTAGGATCTGCAGCAATTTGTTTTTCAGTTTGTACACCAAAATTTTTATCCGCAGACAGTGGTAAAATATTAAACCCTTTCCCTTTATTTTTCGGATCTATAATCCCGCAAGCTCCTATTCCAAGAACAATGGCAATAATCAATAAACGATATTTTGTTTTCATAGATTTCATTTTACATAATCGAAATTTAATTTAGATTTTTCGAGGCAAACAAGATATTTATTTTTGAGTTTAATTAAGTAAATGATAAAATAAATAGCGAAGTTGAACGATGAAAAAGCAAAGTAAATTTTGATTATATTACGACGTTAACGATTCGACCTGGAACAACAATTAATTTTTTTGGAGACTTCCCCTCCAAATACTTATTCATCTCTTGCATCCCCATCACGTGTTCTTCAATTTCTTTCACCGCCATACTTGCAGGTAAATCCACTTTAAAACGAACCTTTCCATTAAAGGAAATTGGATAAGAGAATGAATCGGAAACCAAATACGCTTCATTGCAAATTGGGAAGGTTGCATAACTCAAAGTTCCTGCTTCCTGCCCAAGTTTCACCCATAACTCTTCACAGATATGTGGTGCATAAGGCGACAATAAAACAACCAATTCTGTTAATACTTCACGGTTGTTGCATTTTTGTTCACCTAATTCATTCGTTGCAATCATAAAGTTGGAAACCCCCGTATTAAAAGAGAAACGTTCTAAATCTGAAGTCACTTTTTGAATCGTTTTATTCAAGGTTTTTAATGCATCCTTACTTGCTTCACCTTCTGTAACTACGAATGTATTATCCGCTCCTTGGTGAAACAATCTCCAGAACTTACGTAAGAAATTATGTACGCCATTGATCCCTTTGGTATCCCAAGGCTTTGCTTGTTCAATAGGACCCAAAAACATTTCATACATACGTAAAGTATCTGCTCCAAATTTTTCAACTAACTCATCGGGTGTTTGAACGTTGAATTTGGATTTAGACATTTTCTCTACTTCAGTTCCACATATATACGTTCCATCGTCTTCTAAAATGAATTCAGCATTACTATATTCTTCACGCCAATTTTTAAATGCTTCGGTATCTAATTTGTCGTTGTCTACAAATGAAATATCAACATGTAAAGGAATGGTATTATATTGATCTTTCTTAGAGGCAGTAACAAATGTATTTCCATCAATAGTTCGATATACAAAACTACTTCTTCCCAAAATCATCCCTTGATTGATCATTTTTTGGAAAGGTTCCTCAAAAGAAATAAATCCTTGGTCGAATAAAAACTTGTTCCAGAAGCGAGCATACAATAAGTGTCCTGTTGCATGTTCAGACCCTCCAATGTATAAATCGACACTATTCCAATAGTCTGCTTTTTCTTTGTTTGCAAATGCTTCTTCGTTGTTTGCATCCATGTAACGCAAGAAATACCAAGAACTTCCTGCCCAACCTGGCATGGTGTTTAACTCTAACGGAAACACACTGTTATTATCAATTAAATAATTAGATACAACGGTGTTTTTAGTTGTATCCCAAGCCCAGTGTTTAGAGTTACCCAAAGGCGGTTGACCATCTTCAGTTGGCAAGTATTTTTCTACTTCTGGAAGTACAATCGGCAGATGTTTAACAGCTATCATTTTTGGTAAACCATCTTGGTAATAAACAGGAAATGGTTCCCCCCAATAACGTTGTCTGGAGAATACTGCATCACGTAAACGGTAATTTGTCTTTCCTTTCCCTAACCCTCGTTCTTCGATTACAGCAATCGCTTTTTTCATCGCATCTTTGACTTCCAATCCTGAAAGAAAATCGGAATTCGCTATCTTACCTGATTTATCCGCATAAGCAGCTTCTGAAATATCGATGTTTTCGAAAATATTTTTGATTTCAATATTAAAATGCTTCGCAAAATCCCAATCACGTTGATCACCACATGGTACCGCCATAACTGCACCTGTTCCATAGGATGCAAGTACGTAATCACCGATCCAAATCTGAATTTTTTCTCCTGTAAAAGGATGCAAAGCATAAGCGCCAGTAAACTGTCCAGAAATATTTTTCACATCTGATTGTCGATCACGCTCAGATTTCAAAGATGCTGTTTTCTTGTATTCTTCGATTGCTGTTTTATATTCTTCGGTAGTAATTAAATCAACCAAAGGATGTTCAGGTGCTAACACCATGAAAGAAACTCCGAAAACAGTATCAGGTCGAGTAGTAAAGACTTCTATAACTGAATCTGAATCTGCTAATTTGGAATCTGAAATTTGGAATTTTAATGAACACCCTGTAGATTTCCCTATCCAATTTCGTTGAATGTCTTTTACTGAATCTGTCCAATCTAATCCTTCTAATCCTGTCAATAATCGTTCTGCATACGCTTTGATACGCATTGACCACTGTCGCATTAATTTTTGTTCTACAGGATGACCTCCTCGTTCCGAAACACCATTCACAATCTCATCGTTTGCCAATACTGTTCCTAATTTCGGACACCAATTCACCCAAGAATCGGCTAAAAATGCCAAACGATAGGTTTGTAATATATCTTCTTTTTGTTTGTCAGTATACGAATTCCATTCTTCTGCCGTGAATTCAATCTCACAATCAGAACATGCATCAACATTTTTATTACCTTCTTTTTCAAACACTTCCACCAACGAAGAAATTCGTTCTGCTTTGTTTGTCATATTGTCATAATAACAATCAAACAACTGCATGAAAATCCATTGGGTCCATTTGTAATACTCAGGACTTGAAGTTCTCACTTCACGTGACCAATCAAACGAAAAACCAACATTATCCAACTGATCACGATAACGAAGTATATTTTCTTCGGTCGTTACAGCTGGGTGTTGACCTGTTTGTATCGCATATTGTTCCGCTGGTAATCCAAAAGAATCATAACCCATTGGATGCAAGACATTAAATCCTTTTAAACGCTTGTAACGCGCATAAATATCTGATGCAATATACCCTAGTGGGTGACCAACATGTAATCCAGCCCCCGAAGGATAAGGAAACATGTCTAGTACATAATATTTTGGCTTATCTGAAGTGTCAGGTGTTTTAAAAGTTTGATTTTCAGCCCAAAATTTTCTCCATTTGGTCTCTATCTCGCGAAATGTATATTCCATGCTAGTAACTTATTTTTTTGAAAAAGTAAAGATAGAATATTTTTAAACGCTTTTAACGTTCTTTTTGTCACTATTTACTTGATGTTAGAATCTTCTCCGCTACCTTTTCACTCGCACTTCCATTCCCCAACATTTCAATCAACGTTGCACAATCTTGTTCCAGCTGAGCACGTTTTTTACCTCCTTTTAAGATGTACGACAATTCTTCAGCTACTTGATCTACATTACATTCATCTTGAATCAATTCTCGCACAACTTCACGATCAAAAATCAAATTTACCAAGGAGATATACTTAATCTTTATCAAGCGTTTTGCAATGGCATAGGAAATCGGTGAAGCTATATAACAAACTACTTGAGGAACACCAAAAAGCGCAGTCTCTAAGGTAGCAGTACCAGAAGTCACCAACGCTGATTCGGCAGATTCTAAAATTTCATAGGTTTTTCCAAACAAAATCTTCGCATCATACCCTTCAATAAATGGAGCATAAAAATCCTCTTCCAATGATGGTGCACCAGCAATCACAAATTGATATTCCGGAAATTTACCAGCTGCTTCTAACATTACTGGCAACTTAGTCCTAACCTCTTGTCTCCTACTCCCTGGTAATATCGCCACAATCGGCTTTTCTCCAACTGCTACCTTCGTTCGTCTCTCGTCTCTCGTCTCTCTATACTCACTAATCGCGTCTACCAACGGATTCCCAACATACTCCACGTCCATATCGTATTTCTTAAAAAACGCTGTTTCAAAAGGAAAAATAGTGAATAACGTATCAACGTATTTTTTGATTTTGTGCACTCGTGACTCTTTCCAAGCCCAAACTTTTGGAGAAATGTAATAATACACCTTTATACCTTGCGATTTAGCCCATTTGGCCATACGTAAATTAAATCCAGGATAATCTATCAAGACAAGTGCTTCGGGTTGAAAGGCTAAAATGTCTTCTTTACACTTTTTGAAATTCTGTACGATGCGACCTAAATTCATCACCACTTCCACAAAACCCATAAAAGCCAACGCTTTGTAATGTTTTTCAGGTTTTCGTGAAGCTGCTTTTTCCATTAAATCCCCACCCCAAAAACGTAAATCGATGGTAGAATCCTGTTGTTTTAAAGCCTTGATTAAATTAGATCCATGTAAATCTCCCGATGCTTCTCCAGCGATTAAAAAAAGCTTCATCGAAATTATTTAATGTATTGAACGTAGACAATGTATGGAATAAATGCCATCGATGCTAAAATGATACCAGTAGTAAAATTATAGCGACGTTTATTTAACGACCAATAAAACCAAGTTAAATTAGCAATTACTGAAATCGATAGAATTTTACAACGAAAAATATCATTCGTAAAAAACATATTCCAATAATAATCAAATTTCAAAAAACTCGAATTATCCATCCAAGGATAGACAAACTCCACAATAGGTGTTGCTAAAAATACTGTCACAAAACCAATCAGTAATCCGTAAGTATGTTGTTTACTCCAATAACGTAGATTCATAAAACAAAGATAAAGAGATTTAAAGAATTTCAAATAGTTAATTTCTACGTACAAGTCTTTTTCGAACTAATACTAATTTGAAATTTACTTATAAAATGGCTTTCTGCAATTCATAATCGCTAACCCATAGTTTCTATCCAAAAAAAACCAACGAAAATTTTATTACTCGCGGAATCTACCTATATTTACCCACTTTCCGCTAGCAATAAAATTATTTATGGATAAAATTATAATAGGTAGAACTTCTGAAAAAGCCTTATTAAAGGAGGCTTTCAACTCTAATGAATCACAATTTTTAGCTATTACTGGTAGAAGAAGAATTGGGAAAACATATTTGATAAATGCATTTTTTGAGAAAAATATTTCATTCCATTTTAGTGGAATGTTGAATGCCAGTTTTAGTCAACAATTACAAAATTTTCAATACAGTTTAAGCGATTACTTTAAATCTGAAAAGCAAACAATCATCCCAACAAATTGGTTGTCGGCATTTCAAAATTTGAGTAGATGTCTTCAAAAAAGTAAAAAAGCAGGAAAACAAGTGGTGTTCATAGATGAACTTCCTTGGTTAGATACACACAAATCCAATTTTATAGCTGCTCTTGATTGGTTTTGGAACACTTGGGCTGTGAATAAAAATGTTTTACTCATTGTTTGCGGCTCTTCTACTTCTTGGATCATTAATAAAGTGATCAATAACAAAGGAGGATTACATAATCGTATTACAAAGCGAATTCATTTAGAGCCTTTTACATTACACGAAACAGAATTGTTTTTAAAATACCAAAAAGTACAACTTTCTAAGTATCAAATTACGCAATTGTACATGTCACTTGGTGGTGTGCCTCATTATTTAAAAGAAGTGAAAACAGGTGAAAGCGCATTACAAGCGGTCGACCGAATATGTTTTCAAAAGGACGGATTATTAGTAAACGAATTTGATAATTTATACAACGCTCTCTTTAAAAACTCAGAAATTCACTTAAAGGTAATTTTTGCTTTGGCTTCGAAATTAAAAGGGTTAACGAGAAATGAAATACTAGCATTAACGAAGTTAAAAGATGGAGGAAGTTTTACAACCGTTTTAAACGAATTGGAATGGTGTAATTTTATCCAACTTCAACCTGCTTTTGGTCGAACGAAAAAAGATTCCTTGTATCGATTGAGTGACGAATATTCGCTTTTCTATATTCGCTTTATACACAAGCAAAAGTCGATAAATTGGCCTCTTTTAGCACAATCTCAAAAATGGAAATCATGGAGTGGGTATGCTTTTGAAAATACTTGCTTTAAGCACATTTTACAATTAAAAAAAGCATTGGGTATTAGCAATGTTTTTTCTGAAACAACGAGTTATGCTCAGAAGGCAAAAAACAGTGATTCGGATGGAACGCAAATAGATTTGTTAATCGACAGAAATGACGGTATAATTAACGTGTGTGAAGCTAAATTTCACGACAAACCCTTTGTGATATCAAAAGAATATGCTACTAAATTAAGAAAGAAAATAAGTGTTTTCCAAGAGAGCACACGATCAAACAAAACCATCTTCCCAACGGTCATCACTACCTTCGGACTTCAAGCCAATGAACACAGTATCGGCTTCATTCAACAAGAAATAATAGTAGAAGATTTGTTCCAATTGTAATTTATTACAACTTCACACGACACTTATCCAAGAGCAACGTTCCAAGATTATAAATTTCGCTCCCTTTTTTACTTGTTGAAGAGGTCCCTAAATTGGAATTATAACTAGTAATCTTACCAATAGTTTCTATACTACCACCATTCGTAGTGTTTTTACCTGAAATTGTAACTTCTTTCAAATTGGCGGTATTGGTTTGATTTACATAAATACTACTACCACCCCAGCTCGTAGAATCTAAATCGTTGAAAGAACTTAAATCGCCACCCTTTATAATCATTGAGTCAAGAGAAAAAATCTTATTGCTTGAACTAAAATTAAAAACTCGATACGGTGAAACCATAGGTTCGGTAACTTGAACGGAAACCTGTTGACCACTACCAAACGAGTTTGCCCCATGAATCGTTAAAGATTTAATAAGCAATAATTCCGAATTAACTGTTATCTGCTCGTTTCCTTCGCTTAAACTAAAATAAATACGGCCATTCTCACAGGTAGATGACAGTGCATCACGCAATGACCCTGTTCCGTTGTCATTATTATTGATTACCACTGTACTATCTTTACATGCCCTTAAAACTAAATGTAATGTAGATTCTTTCTGAATATTATAGTCCGAAAGTGTTCGTCCATCCTCCAACAGTTTTCCAGCAAAAATAAGTCGTTGTTGATCAGGTGGAATACCTTCTTTATCTTGAATTTTTGCTTTTACATTTTCGATACTATCAGTTGCCTCAACATCTAAAGTAATCGTTTTACCAGTCAAGGTTTTTACAAATATTTGCATCGCAAAAACTTGATAATCCAAAATCAAAAAAATAAAAAAGAATACTGAAACTTTAACATTCATACGTCTACAATTTAATTAATCCACTAACTTTTTAAAAGCCTTTATGGAATCAAACATTCATTAAAATATTCAAAAATAAAGAATTTATTTATTACTTTCCGACAAACAAATTTGCTAAATTCTTACCACACTCTTAATCAAAAAAAATCCCCTTCATCCAAAGATAAAGGGGAAATAGATAATGAAAATAATTTTTAACCAACCATTCCTGTACTAGATAACATCCATTTATCTAGTGTAGAACTATAAATTAAATAAACAAAATTGGTATATAATGAAGAGAACGCTACCGAATTAGAAGAACTGTATAAACTATAATAAATTGTTTTACTAGATGAAATTGTTGTTCCACTATTCGTTGTTCCAATCATATATACTTGTCCATCCACTGGTGATGAAGGTAATGTAATCGTTATCGCACCATTGGCAATGATCATAAAATCACTTGCAGTTAAGGTTGTATTGGCAGATAAAGTTCTCGCATAAAACTTTGCAGATGTCAAAGAAGCATCTGCAACCGTTGCGGATGCCGTCGCCCAACTCAATGTCCCACTTCCATTTGTTGTCAATACTTGTCCACTAGTACCATCTGTATTTGGATAAGTAATAGTTCCTGAAGTCAATTTTCCATAGGTTGAAACAGAAGTAATAGCTGAATTACCTAATTGAACCGTATTACTTCCTTTACCAACCGCATTGTAACCAATCACCACTTGATTTGTTTGATTATCTGCTAAAGGTCTTGCATTTTCACCAACAAAAACTGAATTATTTACAACTGTTATAGATGTTTCTCCATCAGAAGCATAACGACCAGCATCACTACCTAAAGCAACGTTATTACTACCTGTAGTGTTATACGTCAAACTATTTGTTCCATTTGAGGAGTTATTGGATCCTGTTGTATTGTGATTCAATGCACCATATCCAATAGCAGAGTTATTTTGTCCACTTGTGTTATTAAACAAGGTTAAACTACCATAACCACTGTTATAAGATCCAGTTGTAGAATTTAAAGAATAAGTACCAAATGCGCTATTATAGTTTCCAGAATTGGTATTCAATACATTATAACCAAAAGATGCATTATTTGTTCCTGTT
>CANGOF010000096.1 GCA_947455515.1 Flavobacteriia bacterium | reverse complement strand
AAACGGTAAACACCTGATTCAACAGGGATCCAGTTCATTAAATGTGTCAACCATCTTGGTGTGATGCTCGCCATTTGAGGAACCGTTCTCGTAGCAATCGCTAACTGCCTTGCAGCTACGTCGCCTAACGCAGTTTGATTCTTTAATTCTGCCATAATTATTAATTTAAGTGTAACAAATATATATACTAAAAATTGATTAAAACTCCCTCAAAATGAGAAAATTAATCTACTAAAGTCCTACTGATTAAATGTACTAATCAGCATATCAAAGAGATAGAAAAAAAATTATTTTATGAGTTTTGATAAACGGTCTTCACGTTCTACCAAATCAGAGAGACTTGTTTTCGCTAAAATCTCTACGGTTGCTTCACGTACTTCCAACATCACATCGTGTAAAGCACATTGCTCCTCGCCACCACATTCTTCACAGGATTCGTAAAAATTCAAACTCACACAGGGCAACAAAGCAATTGGGCCACCAGACAAACGAATCACCTGACTTAAATATATTTCTGATGGCTCTTTTGCTAAGTAATAACCACCCGCTGCTCCCATCTTACTATGAACCAAACCATTGTTACGTAGCTCTACCAAGATGGATTCCAAAAACTTTTTAGGTATTCGCTCTTGTTCCGCAATCTGTGCGATACGCAATGGTACCTCATTCCCATGATTCTTAGCTAATCCAACTAAAGCTTTAATTGCGTATTTTGATTTCTTTGATAACATGTTTGATGTTCTATTTCATTCTTTAATTATTGGTATTCGTTTAAAAAAAAGAGAGCCTCGCTTCAACTGACAGAAAATCAAAACAATCTCGGCGAGGCCTTCTCTAAATAAACCCTAATGCAAATATATACTAAATTAGTATGATATGAAATATTTTTTTAACTTTTTTACAAATAATTAAAAATCAATTATTTAAAATACAATATAATCACAAAAAAACAACAAAACACTTAAAATAACTATAATAAAATACTATTTTAGTAGAATATAAATGAGTTTAGAATGAAATTTCATATTTTCTTACAGAAATTCTTAAAGAATTTTAATTAAAGCATGAAAACTTAATTGGTTTGGATTTTTACGAATTTATAGTAATTATTGGTTTGGATTTTTTCATTTTTCAACCAATTATTGGTTTGTATTTTTTCAAAAACATAAAAAAGCATTTGAATTTCACTATCTAACTTTGAACAATTTATAAAGAGATTAAACTGTAAAATGCACTTTTAATAGTGCGAAAAATAATTAAAAGTGCACTTTTTACAATGCAATTCACTATATTTAACCTAAGATTACTATTAAATAATACAAATTCAGATTACTATGGAACAACTATATCAAAAATTTGAAACCTTACTACATACAACATCTACAGATTTTAAAAGATATATGTACACAGAAATCGCTTGGGATAGTCGGATGGTTGGAATCATTGGCGGTAGAGGTGTAGGAAAAACAACTATGATTTTACAATACATCAAAGAAAACCTAGATACAAAAAAAGCATTATATGTTTCAGCAGATGATATGTATTTTGTAAATCACTCTCTCTACGAACTAGCCAATGAATTTTATAAATCAAACGGAGAGTATCTATTTATCGATGAAATTCACAAATACGCAGATTGGTCAAGAGAATTAAAAAATAGTTATGACGCATTTCCAACCTTAAAAATCATATTTACTGGTTCATCTATTTTGGATATACTTAAAGGTTATGCAGATTTAAGTAGAAGGGCATTAGTATATCATCTGCAAGGACTTTCTTTTAGAGAATATCTAAAGTTAGTACACAGTTTTGATTTTGAAGTCTATTCATTAGACCAAATCACCCAAAACAAAGTAAAAATCGATGGAATAGCACATCCCTTACCATATTTTAAAGAATATTTAAAGAAAGGTTATTATCCTTTTGGTTCAGAAAATGAAATTAATATTCGTTTAGGTCAAATAATCGTACAAACATTAGAAACTGACATTCCTCAATTTGCAAATTTAAATGTAGGAACAAGCCGTAAATTAAAAAGATTACTATCTATTATTGCTGAAAGTGTACCTTTTAAACCCAACTTCTCCAAAATTGCAGAATTATTAGGAGTAAGTAGAAATTCATTGGATGATTATTTCTCTTTCATGGAAAAAGCAGGGTTAATAGGGCAACTTAGGACTGAAACCGGTGGAATAAGAGGTTTAGGAAAAATTGATAAAATATACCTTGACAATACAAATATCATATTCAATTTGGTAGGAGACAAATCCAACATTGGAAATATTCGAGAAACCTTTTTCTTTAATCAAATGAGATTAAAAAACGATATTTCATCCTCTTCAAAAGCTGATTTTATGATCAACGAATATACATTTGAAGTAGGCGGTAAAAATAAACAACAAACACAAATTGAAAAGGACGGAAAATCATTTATCGTGAAGGATGATATCGAATTTGGCTATCAGAATGTAATTCCTCTATGGGCATTTGGGTTTAATTACTAATTTGTTCTCTTTTACCAAGGATAAATCAAAATCTCCCTCGAAAACTTTGGCCAACTGAAAAAAAACGACATTTATCCATTGTATGGAGTGTGGAATTTGGTTAAAAAAATGGCTCACAAATACTTACAAGCCATCATCTATTCATTCATAACTCATAATTCAAAAAAATGCATACCAGTTGTATAGTTTACCGTATTTAGCATTATTAGCCACATCGTTGTCGTAATAAGACCATGCGCCTGTGGATAATTGTGACCATTGTGTATAATCGGTAATGTTTGGAATTTGTGTACCATCATTGTATTTTGATGTTTTCAAATTCTCTGCCATCCAAGTTTGTGTTCCGATAGTAACTGTTTTATAAACGTTACCTTCAATATCTTAAATCAATCATTATTCTCCTCGGTGTGGGTTAAAACCCACACCGAGAAGATTCTTCAGCTCAAATCAAAAATTCTTTTAATTGATTTAACTTTGTAAAAAACTAATTCTTATGCATTACACACCCAACTGGAACTCCATCGACTCCCGCCATATCCCTTCTTGGTTCCAACAAGTAAAATTTGGCATCTTTATTCATTGGGGAGTTTATTCCGTACCTGCTTGGAGAAAACTCGAATCCGAGCGTTATGCTTCCTACGCTGAATGGTATTATGCACGTGTAATGTACAACGAAGAAAATGGAGGGAAAGCTTTCCACGAAAAGAATTATGGAGCCGACTTCGAATACCGAGATTTCGCTCCCCTATTCAAAGCGGAATTGTTTGATGCAGAATTTTTTGCAGACCTCATCGACCAATCAGGCGCTAAATATGCGGTATTAACGAGTAAACACCACGATGGATATTGCCTTTGGCCGGCTTCTAATAAATACAAACAAAACTGGAATTCCGTTGATATTGGTCCTAAAAGAGATTTGGTGGGTGAAATCACTACAGCCTTAAAAAACAAAGGTCTCAAAATGGGATTATACTATTCGATGATTGAATGGGAAAGTTCTCCTACGCATCGAACTCCAAGTGGTTACTTCTTACCAGATACAATTATTCAGAAATACCAAATTTCTTCTGAGACCTATGCTAACGAAGTATTAATCCCGGAACTCAAAGAACTCGTAAACCGCTATGAACCTTCTTTAATTTTCTCGGATGGAGGTGAATGGGATTTAGACGAAAACTACGTGCAAACCAAAGAATTTTTGAGTTGGCTGTACGAAGAATCACCGGTGAAAAATGAAATAGTTGTCAATGACCGTTTCCATAAAGGCATGCCAGGAGCTCATGGTGACTACTACTCCAGTGAATACAACGATTCCGAACACGTTCAACAAGATCATCCTTGGGAAGAAAGTCGTGGCATCGGAGATTCCTATGGATTCAACCGAGCAGAAAATTGGAACAATTACAACACAAGCAAAGACCTCATCCTCGAATTAGTAGACATCGTAAGTCGCGGTGGAAATTTACTCTTAAATATTGGTCCAGCCGCAGATGGTACGATTCCAGTTGTCATGCAAGAACGCTTGATCGAAATAGGTCAATGGTTACATATAAATGGTGAAGGAATTTACAATACACGCACAAATACACTCAAACAGCTAATTTCTGAAGAACAAAAGCTTTATTTTACAAAAAACGAAGAAAGTCTGTTTGTGTTTTTCACGAAATGGAAAGAAAGTATTTCGTTTGAATATACTTTACAAGAACCTACACATATCGAATTTATCGGCACCAACCTTTCGCTACCCTGGAAATTAGAAAACAATCAACTAACAATTGACATCCCACGACTATCAATTGACGAACTTCCGTGTTTACATGTGTGGGGAGTGAAGATAAAACACGCTTAAACTAGCAACAATATTCTCCTCGCTGTGGGTTTTAACACAAACCGAGGAGAAAGAAAATCACTACATTTATAACATCATAAATTTTTAAAACTTAATGACAACCTTCTCCGAAAAACAAAAAATGAAAGGTCTTTGGATCGCTATTATTCCTTCTGCATTTATCCCCTGTTTTATGGTATATAAAGATCATCAAACAATATTTCACGACCTGAACAGCGCACTCCCCTTCATAGGAGTAGTATCCCTAATAATTTTTGTGATTTTTCTATTCTTAAAAATGGAAATCACAACCATCATCACCGATGAATACATACAAGTGCAATACTTCCCGTTCAACCTTAAACCAAAAACCATTTATTGGAATGAACTAACTTTATTCGAAACGCGTACCGCCGATTGCCTCAAAGAATACTGGGGATGGGGCTACAAAGGAACAAAAAAAAACCGTTCATATACTGCTTATGGCGACTTCGGACTTCAATTAACATTCACTAACGGAAATCGTTTGTTTATTGGTTCGCAGAAGAAAGAGGAATTGGAGAGAGTGGTTGAATTATTAAAAATGAACTCTTAATACAAAAATCCAAACAACCACAACGGTATCCGATTACCCACTCCTCCTTCTATCCCATCTATCGCTAAATACGCATTCGGTACTCCTTGAATTTGTTTACTCGTCTTAGAAGTTCCTCCTACCTCAAACACATATTGACTATCGACCATAAAATCACCATATTTTGGTGCCGTAACTTGATGTCTCACCTGTAATTGATTAAAGAAAAAGGTTTCGCGTAAATTCCCTACATTCGGACTTTCATGCGCAAACATGTACGCTAAATTGGTGTTTTGCAAATAGATTTTTTCTGGCTTTTGCAACATACTGATCCCTTCCGTGGAAGTGTGTAACAACGACAATAATTGCGCTTTATCTAATATATCCAACAATTTCAAAATAGTATTTCGCGTAACCCCCATTTTTTCTGCCAACTTACTGATGTTTGGTATAAAGGGTACCGATTGACTAATCACATACAACAACTTCTTCATCACCCGTACTGTTGAATAATTCAATTCCTCAAAGGGTGTAATATCAGAATCAATGACCAAATGAGTAGTTTCTTGTAATTTCTGGTGGTATACACGCTTTCCCTCTCGGTAGAATGGATAATACCCATAAGTTAAATAATTCTTAAATGAAGATTTAAAATCAAAATGATCGAGGTAATCCGAAGCAATAGTAGCGTGTTGTTGCATAATTTGATCCAACGTAAGAACTGGTAAATCTACTTTTTCCTCTAACAATAAAAACTCTCGAAACGACAATCCTACTAAGGGATAAACCACCGCCCTTCTGGATAAATCCTCTTGTCCTTTGGAAATTTCTAAGATCGACGAACCGGTAACGATAAACTTACTATCTGTAAAATCATCATACACGTTTTTTAATTCTTTTGACCAATGCACATAGCGATGAATTTCATCCAAATAAAAGGAACGATATCCCAAATCATACAACGCACCAACAACTTCAATCAGTCTTTTTTCCTCAAAATAGTAATCATCTAAACTCAAATAAATAGATTTCGATACATCGGCTTTCATTTGTTGCAATAACAAAGTAGTCTTTCCAACCCCTCGATGTCCCAACAATAAAATTAAACGTTGATTCCAATCAACCTCAGGTAATAAATAACGTGTAAAAGCTTCCGTCACTTCATTACGTTTTTTTTCAGACTTCAGTATAAAACGATCCATTTTGAACTATTTGATAAACAAAAATACAAAATGATTTTTAAATAAAACATTAAATAATATTGTTTTATACAAAAAACAATTTTAACTTTTGAATTATACAAAATACAGATGTTAACTATTTAAAAACAGGACCAATATTGAAAACCTAATAAAGTAAAATAAATCCGATTTTTCTGCCTATTTTTACTTAAACCTATTCATAATTGAACCATGGAAACTAAATCCTTCACGCAACACGGAAAACTGATGTACCTCATCTTTATTCCACTAATCATCACCAACCTCTATTTATTCGCAAATGCTTCCGCTAATCTAGGCGAACAAACAAAATATTACGCCATTTTAAGTCTATTATTTCTACTTTGTCTCGCTTGCTTTAACAAAATCACGATTACTATCACCAAACAAACGCTCTCCTTCTCCATGGGCATCGGACTCATCAAAAAGACCTATCCTCTTTCAAACATCAAAAGTTGCACTCCTATAAAAAACAGCATCATCAACGGTTGGGGAATCCGACTCATCCAAGGCGGTTGGCTATACAATGTATCCGGATTTCACGCCATCGAAATCCAATTCAAAAATGAAACGAAAATCATTCGTATTGGAACCGACAAACCTTACGAAGTAGCGGAAGAAGTAAATAAATATGTGAAGTAATTACAACTTTTTATATCTATTCTTTATCAATGGATAAAACTTAAAGCTCACCAAATAAATCCATACAGTAATAAAAATGGTTCCGAATAAATAGGCAAAAAGACTGAATTTAACAGAATAGTTGGTAAATTCAGACTTCAAAATATAATCGGAAGGATTATTTTTATCATATATAACAGCATCCATTTTAATGTATTGGGTAATCGCTTCAAGGGAAGGAATTTGGTAAGCCCATATGTTTTTTCTATTATTAAATACATATTTCCCTTCCTTGGTTATATAATAAACAGAAGCCATCTTGTTTTCTAAAAAACTTTTTGACGGTAAACTTTTCATATATAAATCGGTAAATGATCCATTTTCACAGAAATTTTTATTCTGCATATAGTTAGATATGAAAAAGTAAAAATTTAAACTACCTGAAATTAACAGGCTAATTAGAAACAAGCGTTTATCAAATGAGATTGGTTTTAATTCTCTTGTACTCATTGTTATCAACTTAATATCTTCGGAATTCTTAATCCTTTCGAACTAACAATAAGATAATTAGTCTTCTTTCCTGTATCCTCGGTAACTAGCATTTTTTTTAACACCAAATCTTGTAAGTCACGTAATGCTGTATCTGTAGAACATTTTGTAAGTTTAGCATAAACCGATGTCCTTAAAAAACCAACCTCTTTGTCGTAATTATCATACAAATAATTTAAAACCAATCGCTGACGCTCATTGATACGTTTTGACTTGTGCTCATCCCAAAAATGCGCCTTATCTAAAATCACCTCTAAATTTTGTTCACTTGCTAAAAGTGCTCTTTTGAAACATTTTAAAAACCATTCTAAGTAATTAGTAATATCTTGCGTACCTTTTTGTGTCTGTTCAATGATTTCATTGTAACGTTTATGTTCTTTGAAAATTTGATTAGACAAACTATAAAACCGGATTTTACTATGGTCACTCTTAGCCAAAACCATATCCAAAATAGCTCGTGCAATTCGTCCATTTCCATCGTCAAATGGGTGAATGGTTACAAACCAAAAGTGAGCTATCATTGACTTTAAAACTAAATCTGTACTAGTATCATTATTTAGCCAATCTAAAAAATAGTTCATTTCATCGGGAACGCGATCAGCGGATGGTGCTTCAAAATGAATTTTTTCTTTACCGAAATTTCCAGAAACAACTTTCATTCCTCCAGAGCGATATTTGGCAACATCTATTTGCTGTAAACCACTAAAGCCAGATTGAAAAAGTGAATTATGCCATCCAAGTAAACGATCTTTCGTAAGTTCTAAATCAAAATTTTGAGTCGCGTCCAAGATAACATCTACGATGCCATCTATGTTACGAGGTATATTTACAAATTCAGCATTTTCAATTCCTAGCTTACGTGCTATGGATGAACGTACTAGTTCGGAATTCAAAAACTCGCCTTCAATTCTTGAGGTATCTACTACATCTAAAATGAGTGACTCCAACGTTGCACTTTCGATAAAATCAAATCCAAAGCCTTCCATTCTTCCCAATAAACGTCCTTGCAAATACCTTACAGAAGATAGGATTGGTGATAATCTATTATTATCCCAATAAAAACTTGTCCAATTTTCTAGTTCATGTACATACATCATTATCACCGCAAGATATGCGGTAAAAATACAAATTATTCACCGCAAAAAAAAAGATAAATTGATTAGTTTAGTGCTAATCTCTAAGAAATAAGTCTCATCTTACTTCACACGTCACTCAAAACTTAAAACTAAACTCCTTCCCCTCCCATTCCCCTACAAACAAATGCGGATAATGTTTCTTCATCTCATCCTTCATTAATTCCAACGGAACATCTGCAAACACGCCGTAATCATGCACATACTCCATAAACTGTGTATCTCCTGCATATGCCTGAAATAACGAATCATGCTCTCCATCCCATTCCAAGGGAGGTACACCAGTCATGCGACAAATCTTACGATCAAACGAGGGCGTACATTTCACCCAACGATTTTCGATATACAATTCCACATACCCATGAAAAACAATTTCCGGACGTCGCAAGTACTGCGTGAGTTTCTCTACTCCGATATGATTTACAACAATAGCATATCCTAAACGTGCTGGGATTCCCAAACGACGTGCACACGCAGCTAAAACAATCGCTTTCTCCACACACCATGCTCGCTTTTTAGTAAGGATATGACTTCCCTGCAAAGCATCTTGTGTCAAATGTAAATGATAGGGATCGTACAAAAAGGCATCGCGTACTTTTTCATACAAGGAAATTGCTGTTTGCTTTTGAGTTTCTTGTATTTCAAAATCCCGCAAGAAAACTGAAAAGTTCTCCTGCGAGTAATTTAAAAAAGGAGTTTCTTGAAGAAACGCTTCCATTCTATCGATGTAGACCAGCTAATTTGATAATTCCAGCTTGATTTAAAATCGTCAACTTACGCGTAGCGATATCTATCAATCCGTCTTCCTTAAACTCTTTCAATAAGCGAATTAAAGTCTCGGTAGCAGTACCAACAAAGTTAGCCATATCTTCACGTGACATATTGATTGGATCTTCACCATACACCTCTTTTAAAATCAATAGAATAAACGCCAAACGTTCACGTACCGATTTTTGCGCCATGTTGGTAATGAATTCTGCTCTTTCACCTAATTCTTTAGAAAATTCTTTAAAAAGTTCATTTCTGAATGCTGCATTCGTATCAATGATACTCAAAAAACTATCGCGATGGATAAAACAAATATTCGCATCCTCTAAGGTCGTAGCACTTACTTTGTATGGCTCCCCACTGAAAATAGAACGAAATCCTAATATCTCTCCCTCGCCAGCAACTTGAATAATTTGTTCTTTTCCTTCGTCTCCTAAAGCAAAAACTTTTACCTTCCCTTTATTGATACAATATACACCACGAGGGATGCTACCTTCTAAAAATAAACCTTGATTTTTTTTGTAGTGATTACACGCTTTGAATTCGTTTAATTCATCTACTTGTTCACCGTGTAATCCGGCAAATAATGAGCTGTTTCGTGAACCACAATTCTCGCAGGACACGTGTTTGTGCGAATGATCAATCATACGTAAAATAGTTAGTTGCCCAAATTTAGGGAAAAGAGTAATAATAAAAAAAATAAACGCTTACGAAGTAACAGAATTGTTTATAATTTAATATTATCTGCAATTTGTTGAATAAATATAGTATCTATTTTTTCTGTTAAAGGAACACGTGCAAAAGTCAAATCTGGATAACTAGATTTTAGGATGGATTCTGTACCAAGATTATCATCTCCAATAAAAATTACAGCCATAACAGGTATTTCCCTAGACTTCAAAATCTCTAAAGACATTAACGTGTGATTGATACTGCCTAAATAATGGCGAGAAACCAAAACGACTGGGAGTTTCCATTGTTGGATAATATCAACATATAATAATCCTTCCTTATTCAAAGGAACCATTAATCCACCTGCACCTTCGATAAGTAAATCCGATTCGTCAGGCAAAACAAAATCTTTAGATTGAATTGTTACTCCATCCATCTCTGCTGAAACATGAGGTGATGCAGGAGTATTTAAACGGTATATTTCTGGTATTATTTTTTTA
Source organism: Flavobacteriia bacterium (assembly GCA_947455515.1). Classification (GTDB taxonomy): domain Bacteria; phylum Bacteroidota; class Bacteroidia; order Flavobacteriales_D; family Crocinitomicaceae; genus CANHVK01. Next base: position 567 of record CANGOF010000096.1, on the reverse strand, counting down.
CAAGATGGTGCTAAACGAGCAACTTTTTGACTGTCGGAATTATCCAACTCACCAGCCTGAACTGGTTTCCAATAAGCACACTTTAATTTCTCTACTAATATAGAAGATATTATGGTCTTACCTACATCGGTTCCAATTCCTACAACAACAAACTGCATTACCCTCCTTTTCGTATAACTCCGTAACCTTCTTTCTTGAGTAATTCGATAATTTTATCTCTGAAATTTCCTTGAATGATGATTTCCCCATCCTTCACAGAACCACCAACACCGCATTTTGTCTTCAAGACTTTTCCTAATTCTTTCAAATCCTCTTCTAAACCAACAAAACCTTCGATTAACGTCACCTCTTTACCAGCACGTTGTTTTTTATCGATGGAAACATACAATTTTTGTTGATTCTTTGGAAGTGTATCTTGTACATCCTCCTCCTCTTCTTGGTAGGAAAAATTTGGATTGGTAGAATAAACGACATTAATGCGTTCTTTTTTACTTTTAGCCATGGGAAAATAATTTAAAGAATAAAGATATTACATCTTCGGACACTTCTTGCAATGAATGCCCTTTT
>CANGOF010000095.1 GCA_947455515.1 Flavobacteriia bacterium | reverse complement strand
ATGGAAAGCCAGGGATTAGCTACTAAGGCTGATATTATCTTGAGTAATTACATAAGTGATTTCGTTGGGCAATTAATTGAAACTGATAATAATTTCTTGACTAAAACAAAATCTCAAAAAAGGGAAGCACTGATGGTATTGGCAAATGCAAAGGTGGCTGAGCTTGATACTGCTACTCAGGTAGGTGCAGACTTATTGAATGCTGGTAAACAAAACCTCCCAATCCCTCCAGTTAAATGAGTGATGTAAAAACGATAGTAGCATCTATTAAAGATGCAGTTGATTCACTTTCCTCTGGCGCAGAGATAAAGCAGGATGCTTTATTTAAGTCTCTTATTGGATTAACCAAGAGTCTTGAAACACGTGGAGATGTTTTATTGAATAATGTAAAGAATCTTGGTCTTATCAATCAAATAAAGGTAAAGCTTGAGCGCCTTATCATTGACCCAAAGTATAAAGAAGATGTAAAGAAGTTCATTGGAAGTTATAGTGGTATTCAGGACCTCAGCAATCAATATTTCTCCCAGTTCAATGCCAAATTTAAACCTAGTGCTACGGCAAATGGTGTAAAGCAAACCGCAATTCAAAGCACATTGAATGGGTTGTTTGAAAATGGTATTAACACCGGTGTGATTGATGGACTGAAAAAGATACTACAAACTAATATCAGTGCCGGGGGTAGTTATGCCCATCTAACTGAGCAGTTGCGAAACTATATGCTTACAAATGATACTGGTGAAGGAGCATTGCAGCGTTATGTAAAAACCTATGCCAACACGGCCATCAATCAGTTTTCGGCAGAATACAATAAAAGCATTGCAGATGATTTGGGTTTGGAGTGGTACGGTTATGATGGCAGCCTGTTAACCACAAGCCGGGAGTTCTGCGATAAGTGTGTGGAGAAGAAGTACATTCATATAAGTGAGTTTCCTGCCATCATAGCTGGAAACTTTGGAGCATTGGGCGATATACACATAACTAAGTCAACTGGTTTACCAGATGGTATGATGGTAGGCACAGATGAAACTAATTTAGTGAGGAGGCGCGGAGGCTGGAACTGTGGCCATCAGATGATTGCAGTTGCGGAGAGTGTTGTACCTCAAAATATTAGGGATACTGTATATGCGACACAAGCATATAAGAATTGGGCAGCGAAGAATGGTAAGGTGGCGAAGGAGGCTGCACCAATTGTTCCTGCTAAAGTTGAACAGGGGAATAAAGATAAGAAAGCAAAGGTGATGTTCAATAAAGCAGAAGATGCTCCAAGGCTGATAAAACCTTTAAAAGAGTATGATGGTAGCTTACAAGACTTTGTTGATGAGGTTATGAGTTCTAAAAGAACTAATAATACAGTAAAGACTCTTGGAACAATGCACAAAGATGTTATTGCTGACCTTTCTTCAAAAGGAATAGAGCTTTCTACGAATGATATTGTTATTTCTGATAAAAAAATTCTTAAATATCTAAATCCCCCTAAAAGAGATAAGGGAGCTGCAATTGATATCAAAAGATTTGATGAGGTAGCCAAAGCAATTAATAATCCATCTGCAATATTTACTGATAATAATTCGAAGGCATTAGTTTATGTATATGCAAATAATTATGATGATAATTATATAAAAGTCATTGTTGAACCAAAGTATAAAATTGGAAGTGAAGTTGTGAATTTGGCAAAATCAATAGGAATAGTGGATGCCATAAACTTGAATGATAAGTCCATGTATACTCTAATATCTGGTAAATTATAAAAGCACCCATAAAGAGTGCTTTTATTGTGAGTTGGAGAGCCGCTTACCCCTCTCATAACATATAGGCATACCAGGTGCAGATTATGTAATTGGCCGAAGCGATTTCCAATTGTCAACTCACAGAGCAAATATAAACAAAATAATGTAATGCTATCCTTGACTACTGTTTTTTGGAATAATCAGCTCATTGGTTGTTAAATTCCTTAAAGTGGTTAGAAGCATATGGGTATGTTCATTGTTCTTCCACATCAACCTTTCCCTGTTTACACCCATACCGACAAAGCAGTTATCATGTAATGATTTAGATTCAAAACAATATACCTTTTGTTTCTCATTAATTGTATGCGTTAAATATTCCAGAGTATGGGTTGAATCATCTATACAAGCTCTGTTTATGTCCGCTTCATTAAACATAATTCCCCCTCCTTTATATTTAGGGGTAGGAGTATCTTTTATAGTAGATATTTGGATTGCAGAAAACAATGAACTGAGAGCCATCTTACCAAAAGCTTGCGCCGTTTTCTTTTTATTTTGTGGTCTTCTGTTATAAGCTTTGATAAAAATATTCTTATTCTTTCCAGTATTAGGAATAGTTGCAGAAATAGAAGTAATATTTAGTGCTGCATGTTTTATAGTCTGTGCTATTTCAATTTGTTTCTCAATTTTATTCATAAAACTATTTTTTTGGAACAGGTATTTTAAATACCACATTTTTATCAGCTTGCTCAAAATACATACATCCAAATAAACGTTCTGTAAATACCGTCTTCATGTCATCTATGACTGGCTCGAACTCTTCAGTAACTTTTACTTTCTCTTCTACCCAATCATTATCACAAGTACCCCACTTGTCATCAGCATTATCATAGACATGCTTCCAATAAATGCAATCCTCACAGTATCCAGTCAGTTTAGCCATTAATAATTTGTTTTTATACCCATACCTAATAGTGTTTTATCAATTTCCATATCTTCTTTTGTCCTTAACTCTTTGCCGCATATATCGCATTTATGTGTGCCTGATTTATAATCGTTCAATGTAATCATTAAGGCCCTACCAACTCCTCTATCTTTTGGGTTGTATCTACAAGTGTGAGTATAACACTCTAACATAACATATTGAGAATAAGATTCTATTTTTTGCCTTTTCTGCCGTTCATAAACCTCTGAACGCATCTTTCCAATTACTTCTATTCTTTTACTAAGTTCCTGCCAAACCAAATAGTACTTATTAAAATCGGGATGATTTCGGTCATACATACAAGTAGCCTTCTCTATATTATTTCTACGCCTATACCAATTGTCAGCAGCATCCATGGCATATTTATAACCCCTTCTAAAAAATAGAGTGTAGTCTTTCATTTGGTGATTTTCTTAGAATTTAGTTTATCCCATTCCCTCACTATCCGATAATAAACCTGCTCTTTCTTTAGTTTAATATCCTCATCTACTTCAATTCTAAGCTGTTCCTTACGAACAATTGTATCTACATCTTTCGGTGTTTCCCTTAAAGGAGTGGTCATAAAATTATCAATTTAGTTACACGAAGTTACACAATGTATCCTGTTTATACAAATAAATATCTTTTTGATACATAGCTTTACTTTTCAATTTATATAAGTAATTTCTTTTTTATGGAAAGCAAAGTTCTCATAGTTACTGATTACGTTGGCAATTTGCACATTGTTCAACCAAGGAATAAAGCGTATTATCAAAGTCGCAATCAATTAGTAAAGGAAAAGCAATATCGTTTCCGTGATGATATGACTGAGGCAGAAGCGGAGAAATTCTTGAAAGATAATGATGGCAGAGACCCTGAGTTTATCACTCCGAAGAAAGCTGTGGCTTTAATTGCCGAAAAGTCTGCTGAAAATGACGACCTAAAAGCCAGAATTGCCGAGTTGGAAGCGAAGTTGGCTGGTGGTAAAGAACCTGCTAAGAAGTCAAGTCAAGACATTGTAATTGAAATTAATCTTGCTGAAACAGTAGAAGCGGTGAAAGCTCTAGCAGAAGGTTCAACTGTTAAAAAGGTAACCGATGCTGCTGCTGCCAGGATTGCCGAGTTGGAAGCGAAGTTGGCTGACCAGCAAGCAAGTCAGAATTAATCAATCTATTCTTTAGTTCACTTTTCAAATAAGTTATATGCCTAAGTTCGGAGTTTTATTAAATAGTTTGGCTACAAAAGCAGGGGTTAAGGTTGATGATGATTTCTTAAAGAAATTGTTATCTCATGCTGAGATTTCAAACATGGATGTGCCAGATGAATTTAGCCAAGCTTTGGAAGGTAACTTGTTAACTGTTGATAGTGCTGCTGCTAATACTAATGTTCGTGGTAAATTATTTGCTGAAGCTTTAAATGGTGCAGATAGCGAACTGGATAAATCTTTGGATAGCTTCGAGTTTGATGATGCATTCAAGGGTGAATGGAAAGGAATCCAAAAGAATACCAATGAGAAGGTCAGAAGACTTACTGCTGCATTGAAAACCAAAATGGATGCTATCAAGGCTGATGCAAAGAAAGGAACTGTTGATCCAAATGCAAAGGCAGAAGTAGATAGTCTTAAAGGTCAGATAGCAGGACTTAACCAATCATTGGAACAGGCTAAATTGCTTCACCAAACCGAAATTGATAACTTAAAAACACAGAACCTTAACGACCGTAAGGATTTTACATTACAAAGTACTCTTTCTGGTAAACCACTACCTAAAAATGGTTTACCACAGGAAATAAATATACTGACGGCCAAGACCTTGATTACTCAAGAGATGGCAAAAAATGGATTGATTGTTACCTTTGACGGTAATGGTCAACCTCTTTTAAAACAGCGTAAAGACGGTGCAGAAATTGACTTTTATGTCAATAATAAGCAAGTTGGATATGCTGATTTCATTGATGGTGCACTCGCACAAAACAAATTCATACAAATTAATGACCCGAACCCCAATCCAGGTGGCGGCGGTAACAGTCAACGAGGTAACGGTACACAACCACCTTCAGCAAGCACTACTAATGCAGTAGCAGGAATAGATGCTCAGCTTGCTAGTATAGGTGCTACTGTATAGAGGTTACCAACCAATCTAATACATTACTCAAATGTCTTTTGGTTTTATTAGACCTATGCTTTTGACACAAAAGCAGGTCTTACTCGAAAATGCTCCGTCAACAAAGTTGACACCTCCCGGCTATTTAAAATTTCTGTTGGGCAATTCTACTCCAAACATCGTTAGTTCAAGTATCAGTAATGAGAACGGACACGTTCGCGATGTAGTAATCAAATATCGCCAGCGTGTACCGACTGGCAAGTCAGTAACAAGCAATGATTGTTCTACCGAGGGCAATCCGATGTATAAAGAGGCTACAATACCTGCTTTATCGTTCCGTAAATATGGCTTTGCCATCTCTGACGATACGATAAGTAAGTATGAAGATGAAGCTTCACGTACAGTGAATATTGGTTTACCTGCTCCTCCTAATGGAATTATGATGGAATTCTACAACCACCTTTTGGAGGTTGCGAATGGTTTGCTAGGTGACATCAATGCTGATTTGTTAGCGACTCAAGCAGCATCCTTTGGTATCAATTCAACTACTGGATTGAATACCGCTAAGACAATCAATTTTCCTTTGGCTACAACTTCTAATCCATTGAACCAAGGCTTGTCTCTTTTGATGAGCGATGCAATGGAGAACGAAATCAGACAAGGCAATATGTTTGTTGTTGGCGCCGGATTGATAAACAATGTTTATCTCCAAAAGGAGTTTATGCTTGCTAATACTACAGATGCTAACTGGCCAGCTAGTTTGCCTAAGTTTTATTTTGATCCTGCAGCTACTTCTATTTTGGGTGCAAACAAATTTGGCGTATTTGAAAAAAATGCTGTTCAACTTGTAAACATCAACAAATTCAAGGCTGGATTTGCTGGCAACAAGTTAACCACTTTCAAATTCCAATTGCAGCTCCCATTGATTGATAGCTTAGGTGGAACTGAAGTTCAATTATTCACATTCGATTGCCAGTTACGTTACATTGATTGTGCTGTAACTGAGCAAATTGGTGGTGAAGTTGACAGCGAAGGCGACCCAATTTTGACTAGGCTTGAAAGCGGCTGGAGAATTGACTTGAGTGCAAACTATGGTCAGTTCAATATTGCTGCTGATGCTTATGCAAGTACCGATAGGCTTTCTGGCAACAATGGTTCTTTGCTTTATTTGGCGACAAATGCGTAAATAAAAATTGGCTATTAAGCTAAGTAACTGATAGCCGATTTTATTCTTTTAATCTTCTCAATTTAATCACAGATGAAATCATTTATTTTAATAGCGATAATGAGCATTATTGGTTTATGCTCATTTGCTCAATCGGATAGCCGCTACAAAGGCGTGAATATCCCTGAAACCATTGTAACCACTTTCACGACAACTGATAGTGTGACCACAACAGCTCAGACAATTACCATAGACAGCAATGCTGTTGGTATTATTGAGTTGGTTGTCTTAGGTTATGCGACCAGTAATGGAGATGGTGTTACTTGTAAAAAAATAGTCCGCTACAAAAAGGAATTAGGAGTCCTCACACTTGGTACAACTTCCGATATGCTAGCTACTGAAGCTGATAGCGGATTAAGTGGTGCAGCCGTCACATTCGCAGCAACCTCAAATAATATTGCTATCAAAGTAAAAGGCAAGCTGGCAACAAGTATTACTTGGCGTTTAGTAGTTAAACGGCGAACGATCCTAAAAGTATCTTCTTAATATCTAATCAAATCTCACTACAATGGCTTCTGAAACTGCTTTAGATTGTCTCAAAGGGTTCATCCCAATAAAACAAGGTGATACAGAGTCGCCATCTGGGTTATTTATCAATGTTGATTTACCTATCACATTAGATATGCTCAGTAAGATAAAAGAGACAGACCAAGCAGATTTGGAAGCCATGTGGTTAGAGATTCAATTGAGAGGGATAAAGAAATTCATTATCAGAGTTAAGCTTGGTTACAGAGAACTATTTGGAATCTGCTCGATTGATGATGACTGGTTCTGTGAGAATAAGGAGGATTTAGCTGTTGCTCTTTTATATTATTTGGGTAGTGAATTAATGACTGAGCGGATATTCAGCACACGAATCAATCGCTATACAACCATTGATATGGAGAAAGCGCAAAAACTAAAAGAGTTGTTTGATAATGAATTCACTGTTCAACTCAAAGCAGCTTTGGAAATCATTAGAGGTGATTTGAAAGATGAAGCCGGAGAAGTATTTACGTTTAGAGAGATAGTACCATGATAGCAATTAAGACAAATATTGGGAAGGTGGTAGAGGTGAGTATTACTGCACTTAGGAAGTTGTCTGACAATGATAAAATGGTTCGTACTTGTGCAACCTCTGTTCTGGATTTGATGAAAAAAAGAATCCATACTGACGGTAAAGATGCTGATGGTAATCCGATAGGCACATACTCTAAAGGTTACATGGTAATTCGGACTGGCTCCTTTCAAAACGCAGCTAGAGTAAGCAAAGGAAAAAATATTGGAAAACTAAAAAATGCTGGCTCATTTTCCAAGGGTAATAATGTTGGAGCTTCTCGACCAAAATATAATCGCACTAGTGATCCTAAGGTAATTCTTTCTCTCACAAGAGAAATGGAGAATGATGAAAAAGTTTTGCCTTTAAAAAGTGGATCCTATGGTATCGGCTTCAGTAACAAGCAAAACTTTGACAAAAGCCAGTGGTGCGAAAAAACTTACAAGAAAGAAGGTAAGATTTTCTCATTGTCTAGTAATGAGGTAGAAGCAGTTAATTTAATCGTTCAAAATTTTGTGACAAATGCCCTTTCTTGATGAAATAGTGAATGTAATTAATGAAGCCTGGGAAAGCAATTTACCTAGTTACATTCCTAATGATATGCAATCAAGATTCAATGGTATAGTTGAGACAGTCATTGAACCAACTGAAGACGGTAATAAAGTAAAAAAATATCCTGCTATTGTTAATTTATCAGGTGATGCCGTCGTAGATGAAAATCGATACTCAATGATTGATATTGATGATGAGTTTGGATTGAGTATCTATCACCGGGTTGAAAGTATTGTCAATACTCAGCAGTTGAAACAGGGATTTGGTGATTATGCCAGTGATATGGTAGAATTGGCAAACATGGCATCTATAGTCGTTGCATTCAGGGATAAATCTAACATCATTGCCCATCAATTTGAGGCTTATCTAAAAGATATTCTTCCAAATAGATACAAGCATAGTAAGAATGGAAAGGTTATTCAGACGACAGTTATAATGCCTGGCAATTCAAATTTTGACAAAATACAGCTATTGCAAAGAGAGTATTCAGAAGTGGAAGTTAACTATCCTGAATTGGTATTCTTTGAGATGAAATATACTTTAAAAAGCGTCTGGAAAACTGGATGCTTTGCTAGTGCATAAACAATAATTTTTTAATCAATTAATTTTAAACAGATGTCTTACACAACAGCTTACGACGAATGCGATGATCAATTAGAACCGCATTATTCAAGAACATGCGATGATGAAACTGAGAAAGCCCGTATCAGACGTGGAGCCTTCATTCATAAATCGGTATTTGCAACAATAATTGCCGACCCTACGGACAATGCTGCATGGGAAACAGCAATTGCAGATGGCAAGATTTTAATCATGCCAGAATTAGCAGGAACTTTCGACGGTGGCTCACCTAAGATGGGACCAGGCTATGGTGACCAGAAGGAAACTTTCATTGGAAGTGATTTCAAGGCAGTGGTTAAGGATCCACTGTATAAAGAAAACTGGGGTTTCTATAAATCTCTTGCTGGCAAATCATCCTACCACTTTGCATATTGTACTGAAACACAGGTACACATCACTGGCAAGCCAGTGACAGTTGCTTCAAAGAATCCAATTACGGATAACATTGAAGATAATGTTATCTGGGAAAGCGATTTAAGCTGGTTCGAAAAGTTCACGCCAGCACCACATGATGCTCCAGATGTTTTTACTACGCCATAGACTTTTCGTCTATGGCTTTGCTTGTAGATAATGACTACTTTTTGGTTGATTCCGACGGAGGTTTAATAGTATTATAATGAGTAAAGTATTTAATGCTTTTCCATTTTTTGGAAAGAAATTGAATGAGGTTGATGAGTTTACCGGGGAACTGGTTGGCGATGAAATAATATTCATTGCTAATCCTGAAACTGGTAAGATTTCGCGAACTACTTATTCTTCCATGAGGGAATATTTCAAAAAGGATGTATCTACAAAAGTTAAGCTTAATGCTGGAACTTCATATTATGACACGGGTGACAATACCAAAATAACTGGTTTCTGGTTTCAGGGAGGAAGTGAAGCGGACATATCAATAGGTTCTGATGTTGGATTAAGTGACTTGGTTGAATCTGGCCATCTTCCTGAAGGTGGAGATTTACTATTTGATACCTCATTAAAATTTAGGTCAAATCAAAGGATTCATTTTACTGGCATTCAGGAGGACACAGTTGTAATCATTTATAAATCATAAGCATGAAATATATTTTCATTTTATTGACATTATTTTATTCCGCTGCTAATTCGCAGACAAATGTTGATAGTATAAAGGTAAAGACTGCGATTACTTTGGCTGGCAAAAGAGTAACTGCTATTTCTAATGATACAATCACAAGAAATTCAGACAGTATTGAACTTCTTACGAAAGCTGCTGCAAGAAAGATGAAAGGTTCAAATATTGATACAACCAATAATACTATCATCACTAAAACACAGGCGGATAACTTCTATGTAAAGGTTCAGACTCAGAATCCAACGGCTTCTTTGTCCGGAGGTGTAGCACAGGAAAGGTTGGCAAGTGGTTCAGCCTTATCCTATACGCTCACATGGTCTGGTGGTAGACAGAATTCAGGAACTAATATTTTGGCTACCAATCCACTTGCTTCTATTGTAGTGGCCACAGTTTCACAATCTTTTACTCAGCCCGGTGCTGGCTCATCAGTCAGTGGTGCTCAGTCAGTATCTGTTACTCGGAATACAACAACAAATTTTACCAATACTGTCACTACTACCGATAGTAAAACTGCATCGGCAACCACTACATTTAGTTTCTACGATAAGAGATATGTAGGCTGGTGTGCTTCCACAACACCAACTGATGCAGAGATATTAGCTGCAGTTTATAAAGATAATAGTGGGGGTTCAGTTTCATTGACACAGACATTAGCACAATTGGGAAGCGCAGCGCATCTATTTTATGCTAATACAGTTTCGATAAATGGAGTCACAATAAATGGATTCCCATCTACTTCTTCATTCAGTTTAAATAACTCACGTTCATTAACAAATGCCAGTGGAGGCATTACTACTTATTACGTCAGCGTTAGTAATAACGCAATTGGAAGCGCAGGTACTACATCATTGATAATAAACTAGATTTATGAAAAAATTACTTATTGCTTTATTACTTTTTATTAGTTTCAAAAGCAATTCTCAGTTAGTTATAGCAGCAGCTGGTAATGCAGCGCCTGCAGGTAATTATCCCGGTTTTTTCGATATTCATCTGAAAGGAGGATATAGATCGGTTAAGGATACATTCGAGAGGAATAGTATTCCGCTTTCTTTTAGAAAGAACATGATGTTAGTTGGTGATACTACATTGAAAAAAGTTTGGCAATATGATAGCTTACGAAATAAATGGGATGAGTTAGGCGGTGGTATAAATCCAGCTTCTAACCAAACCATTACAGGCAACTGGACATTTGATAACTATGCATCAATCGGAACCAATAAAGCCGCAGGAATTTCAGTACAAGGTTACTATAGCACTATACTAGGAGATTGGAATGGTAACGGTGGCGGCACTTTAGTAGACATAAATGATGATGATGCGTATATAGATTTATGGGCATATAATGGTGTTCAGATTTGGAGACCAAATGGATACGATGAAGGAGACGATATTCCTAGAATGGTAACAAAGTTTGGTAATGATGGTAGTATTTGGGCAGCTAATGGTAATTTTCAAATAAATTCTGATGGTCACCTAGATATTGCAGAAGCTATTGACCTATACCCTAATGGTACAGCTAATTTTTCAGAACATATTACTGCAAAAAACTTTGTAGCAATCGACCCTTCTGCAAATGATGGTAATGGCGTTAGCTGTACGTTTGGCGGCGACTATATATCAGGAGGAGGCGTAGACCCTAACGGAGAGCCTTATCACTTCGACT
>CANGOF010000094.1 GCA_947455515.1 Flavobacteriia bacterium | reverse complement strand
GAGGTAGATGTCATGCACTTAGCACAGACCAATGAAATTCACCAATTCAACATCAAGGATTTAGAAGTAGAAACCATGACTCCGATAAAAGAAGAAGCATGGGCGTTAAAACAACGTATTTCGACTATTTTTAGAGCTTCTAATGATGTGCCTACGGATGTTGCGGAAGAAGCTAACAAAAGTAATTACGACTTATTATTAGTTGGTATTGGTCAGTCGATGTATGAAGGAAGTTTCTTAGGAAAAGTACTAGGATTTACTACACGTATCATCAATCCTGAACGTATTAAGAATAAATTGACCGGTAAGGAAAAATTATTTGATAAATCCCATTTTGATGACCGTACGCGTGACATCCTTTTGAATACCAATGTTCCTGTTGGGATTTTGATTGAAAAAAACATGACGCAAATTTCGAATATCATCATTCCTTTCTTTAGTGAGTCGGATGTTCAGTTGGTGAATTATTTCCAGAAAATGATTACCAATGCAGAAGCTTTAGTAACAGTAGTTGACATCAATGGATTTATTAAGTCAAACGATGAATTAAGCAAACGTTTATCTCAGATTCAAGATTATTTCCCTAACCATTTGCAAATTTTAAGCGAATGGGAAATTGAAAAAACGTTGGTAAACAAATACGACATCATGTTGGTGAGTTTGGAAAGTTGGGAATCATTAGTCGTAGAGGATGAGGAGTGGTTGAATAATGCTCCTTCTACTTTAATCTTAAGACCAGCTTTGGTCTAACACCTAATTTACCTATAGGGTCACCTCCCTCAATCCCTCCTCAAGGAGGGAAGCAGAATTTCGGCTATTTTTTCGATCTCCTTTTTGGTATTAAAAGCATGAATGCAAATACGAATGCGTTCTTTTCCTTCAGGAACAGTTGGGGAAAGAATAGCTTTGACAGCAAAATTATTTTCTTGTAATTGCTTCGCTAAATTTAAGGCATTGTCTACACCTGGGACTTCTAAGATTTGTATAGGTGAAGTGTTCGCACTAACTCCTTGGTAATTTAATTTAGCTCGGAAATGGTCAATGTTTGATTGTAGCACAACTCGCAGGTTATCATCTTTTGAAGATTCAATTTGTTGTTGTATTAATTGATAGTCTTGCACTGGTAAGGCAGTTGTATAAATAAATGACCGCGCAAAATTGATGAGGTAATTTTTTAATTCTTCCGATCCAAGCACTGCTGCTCCATGAAAACCATATCCTTTTCCAAACGTAATAACAAGAGCAAATACGTCCTTATGGAATGTTAATCCCTTCCCTTTTTCACCCAATGTACCAACAGCATGTGCTTCATCCACGATTAAAAAAGCATTGTATTTAGCGCACATTTCTATTACCTCATCTAAAGGACAAATATCTCCATCCATCGAGTACAAACTCTCCACGGCAACAAAAACACTTCCTTCTGAAATTTTTATTTTCTTTTCTAAATCTTGTAGATCGTTGTGTGCAAAGGAATAACTTTTCGCGTGACTTAAACGAATCCCATCACGAATAGACGCATGAATGAGCGAGTCATAAATGACCGTATCTCCTTTTTGAGGAACAGACGAAAAGAGTCCAATATTCGCATCGTAACCAGAATTGAAAACGAGTGCGGCTTCCGTTTGGAAAAAATCAGCAAGAAAACATTCACAGCTTTCTGCTTCCAAAGAATTTCCAGAAATTAATCTTGATCCTGAACTGCCCAATCGATCAAACTTTTGGCTTTCAACTTTCAACTTTCTACTCAATCCAAGGTAATCGTTGGAGAAGAAATCTACAAAGTCTTTAAATAAAGAAAGGGAGCGATAGCTCCCTGATTCTTTTCTATTTTCTAATACTTGTAAAAACTTAGGTTTCACGTTTATTCCACTGTAATTTTACGAGGTTGAAAAGATGCGTCTGCTAATTCTTGCTCACGAATTGCTTGTTTGCGTTTCTTTTCTTCTATGATCGCATCTGGTTTTGTTTCTGGTTTTTCTCCATCTGCAAATGCTTGTTTTGGGATTAATCCAAGTATATCAAACATTGCTTTGTCTTCGTTAAACTCAGGGTTTGGAGTTGTCAATAATTTATCCCCTGCGAAAATTGAACCAGCTCCTGCCATAAAACATAAAGCTTGACCTTCCATCGACATTTTTGTTCTACCAGCAGATAAACGTACTACCGATTCTGGAAATGCGATACGTGTTGTAGCTACCATACGAATCAATTCCCATTGTTCGATCGGTTTTTGATCTTCCATAGGTGTCCCTTCTACCGCAACTAACGCATTAATAGGAATTGAATTTGGAGGAGTCTTCATTTCGATGTAACTCATCAACAACCCTACTCTATCCTCGATTGCTTCCCCCATTCCGATGATACCACCAGAACAAACGGTAATACCAGCTTTTCGTGCATTATCGATTGTTTGTAAACGATCTTCGTATTCACGAGTAGAAATTACGTCTTTGTAATAATCTTTGGAAGTATCTAAATTATGGTTATACGCAAATAAACCTGCATTTTTCAAACGTTTTGCTTGATCTTCGTTCATCATACCAAGTGTACAACAAACCTCCATATCCAAGTCATTTACTGCTTGAACCATTTCTACAACAGAGTCAAAATCTTTATTATCTCTCACCTCTCTCCAAGCAGCGCCCATACACAAACGAGAAGAACCATTTGCTTTTGCGTTTTTCGCTTGTTCCACAACAGAATCAACCGTCATTAATTTATGTGCATCCACACCTGTACTATAACGCGCAGCTTGCGGACAGTATCCACAATCTTCCGAACAACCACCTGTTTTGATACTTAACAAGGAAGACATTTGTACTTCACGTGGATTGTGGAATTGTCTGTGAATTGTTGCCGCTTCAAAAACCAATTCTAATAATGGTTTATTATATAATTCTAATAACGTTTCTTTCGTGTTGTATTGAGGATTCACTTTCATCTTTACCGATTTAAACCACAAGGGTATTTTTTCTGAGTGCAAATATACGAAATTGGGGTTGAGAAGAAAAAATAATTGGGAAAGAATAAAACCAACTAAGGCATATAAGAATTGGAGGTAGCTAGAAATGAATAATTATATTTGTTTTGAAAACTTATCGTACCTCATGTTTTTCTATCTATCTAAAATACTGGATTTCCTCATATCACCAATGACATGGATTTTTGTACTATTAGCAATTTCTGTGTTTACGAAAAATGCGCAACGCAAAAGAAAAACCCTAATTGTATCTTTTGTTTGTTTGCTTTTTTTTTCGAATCCGTTGATCCTCTCTATTTTTGGAAATTTAATTCCTTCGTGTGAGAATGTAGTATCCGACAAAGAAAATAAACATTTCGATACGGGTATCATTATGGGCGGAATGATTTCTTACGATGCATCAAGAGGAAGGGTTTTGTTTAATTCCAATGTCAATCGCATGACACAAACGATAGAATTATACAAACAAGGAATCATCCAAAACATCTTTATCACTGGCGGATCTGGCAGTATCCTTTACCCAGAGAAACGCGAAGCAAGTTTGTTAAAAAAGTACATCGTCAACTATTTTCACATTCCTGAAAAAGACATACAAATCGAAAACAAATCGAACAACACCCATGAAAATGCATTGTTTTCAAAGCCGATACTAGATAGTTTAGGATGGTCAAACAAAAAGCTAATTATGGTTACCTCTCCGCTTCATCAATACAGAGCACAAGCCTGTTTTGCGAAACAAGGAGTAAAAACGTTTATCTACCACCGTATCGCACAAAAGAATACTTGGGAGAAAGCCTTACCTAGAAATGTATTTTTACCTCAAGCAGAGGTTTTGCTCAACTGGGATAACTTTTTGCACGAATTGGTTGGCATCGTTTGCTACAAAATTGCTGGCTATCTCTAAATGGAAATTCTTCCATGAATTGAAAAAATCTTATTTTTATACGAATTACAAATTTAAATCCTCCTTATGAAGTCACGCTTTCTGATCCTTCCCCTATTATTCATAGCAATTAATGGACATAGTCAACTATTCTCCAAAAAGAAAAAAACAGAACCAGTAAAAAAAGAGGAGGTAAAAAAACCAAAACCTTACAAAGAAGTTATTACAAAAGATGCTAAAACTTCCAAAGGATTATTTACGGTTCATCGTGTCGGTACAAAATGGTTATTAGAAATTAGCGATTCACTACTTGGCAGAGAAATAATGACGGTTACTCGTTTTGCTAAAACAGCAGCTGAATGTGGAAAATATGGAGGGGAAGAAGTAAATAGTCAGGTAGTAAAATGGGAAAAGGGACCTTCCAATAATTTGTTTTTAAAAAACATTACGTATGTTAAATATGCGAGTGATAGTACCAAACCATTAGCAAGAGCAGTCAAAAACAGTAATGTACAACCAATCATTGGTACATTCGATATATTATCGATACGCAAAGACACTTCAGTAGTCATTGATGTTACTGATTACTTCACCTTAGAAAATACGACTTTTGGAATCGATGGTTATACGAAAGACAACTTGAAACTAACTCAATTTCAACGTGATAAGTCGTACATTTCCTCCTTCCGTTCTTTCCCAATTAATACAGAGTTAAAAACGGTAAAAACCTATGAAGTAACGACTTATTCTCCTCAAGGAAATGTAACACCCGTTCCAGCAGGTCGTAACGCAGGGTATTTAACGTTTGAACTAAATACGTCTTTTGTTCTTTTACCAGCAAATCCAATACGTAAACGTTTGTTTGACCAACGTGTCGGTTTCTTTGGTAATGAAATCGTAGAATTCAATGAAAACAATCAAGAAGCAAGCACAGAAGCATTTGTAACTCGTTGGCGATTAGAACCAAAAAACTCAGAAGATGCAGCGCGTCAAGCAAAAGGAGAATTAATCGAACCAAAGAAACCAATTGTATACTACATTGACCCTGCAACCCCTGAAAAATGGAGAAAGTACATTAAAGCAGGAGTGGATGATTGGAGAGTTGCTTTTGAGCAAGCAGGATGGAAAAATGCCATTCGCGGTGAATATTGGCCAGAAAACGATAGTACAATGAGTATGGAAGATGCGCGCTATTCTGTGATTCGTTATTTTGCATCGGATGTGCAAAATGCTTACGGACCAAGTGTTATCGATCCACGTACCGGAGAAATTTTAGAAAGTCATATTGCTTGGCACCATAACATCATGCGCCTATTACACGATTGGTATTTTATTCAAGCTTCCCCTAACGACCCAAGAGCGAGAACTCGTGAATTTGACGATGAATTAATGGGAAGACTGATGCAATTTGTATCTGCTCATGAAGTTGGTCATACCCTTGGCTTACGTCACAATATGGGTGCGAGTTCGGCTACCCCTGTCGAGAAATTACGCGATAAAAACTGGTGTGCAGAACATGGCCACACTTCTTCCATTATGGATTACGCACGTTTCAATTATGTTGCGCAACCAGAAGACAGTGTGAAAGATGTATACCCACGCATCGGGGATTACGACAAATGGGCAATTGAATGGGGATATACCTATTTTAACGACGCCAAAGATGAGCAGGAAGAAAAGGCAAAATTGAATTTACTAACGAAAGAAAAATACAACAATCCTCGTTTGCGATTTGGAACAGAAAACAGCAAAATTGATCCTCATTACCAAACGGAAGATTTGAGTGACAATGCGATGATCGCTTCTACGTATGGAATTAAGAATTTACAACGTATACTTCCAAATTTAGTAGATTGGACCAAACAAGATGGTGAATCGTATGCCGAATTAAAAACGATGTATGGTAGGTTAATCCAACAATACACGACTTACATTGGCCACGTTTCCAAAAACATTGGAGGTGTTTATGATAGTCCTAAAACCTATGATATGCAAGGGGATGTTTATGCACCTGTACCAAAAGCGGTTCAGTTAAGTGCTTTGCAATTTATTGACAAACAAGTTTTTCAAACACCTACTTGGTTACTAAACCAATCTATTCTTGCCAAAATAAAACCAGAAACAGGCATTGAAAGCATTAAAGGATTACAGATGTATGCGTTAAACAGCATACTTTCCGGAAGTAAATTAGTTCGAATCATTGAGTCTAGTTCCCTATCAAAAGACAATATGACCTTACAAACCTTATTCGGATTTATTACTGAGAAAACATTTTCTGAATTAAAAGCTGGAAATGCGATTGATGTCTACCGTAGAAATTTACAACGTAATTACGTAGCCATCTTAGAAAAATTAATTGACCCGAATGCAACAACGTATTTGACAAGTAATGAACCAGGATCTATGTATGGAATGGATTTCAAAATGGTTGATTTGACCATGACGGATGTACCAAGTGTAGTAAGAGCAAATTTGGAAACGTTACTAAAGGATATGCGCACAGCGATTGCTACTGCAAAAGACACGGAAACAAAAATGCATTTGAACGAGATGATAGTAAGAGTGAAAGCAATTTTGGAAAGGGATTTTGAAAAATTGAAGACAGGAAAATAAAGTAGAAAATAAAAAAGAACAAATCCTCCATGCTCACACCGCAAGAATTAAGAAAGCTCTTTTTATTTCGTTCCGACATTACCTTTTTAAACTTTGGGTCTTTTGGATCTTGTCCGAAGCCCATTTTTGAAGAATACCAACGTTGGCAAATGAAACTGGAAGCTGATCCGGTTCAATTTATTACTGTCTTAGGGATCCAATATTTAAAAGAAGCGAGAGAAGCACTCGCAGCATACGTTCATTGTCAAGCGGAAGATCTTGTTTTTGTTGTGAATCCTACATTTGCTGTCAATGCCGTTGCTAAAAGTTTAAACCTACAGCCAGGCGACGAAATTTTGACTACCAACATCGAATACGGAGCTTCTGATAGAACGTGGGATTTTGTCTGTGGAGAAACAGGTGCGCGTTATGTACGTCAGCCTATTCAACTTCCAATCGTTTCCAAAGAACAAATCATTGAAGACTTTTTCAAAGGCTTAAGTGATAAAACGAAATTGGTATTTATTAGTCAGATTACCAGCGCAACGGGGTTGATTTTGCCCGTAAAAGAAATATGTGCAATCGCGAAAGCTAAAGGAATACTTACGTTTATCGATGGAGCACATGTACCTGGACAAATAGCATTGAACCTATCTGAATTAGCGGTCGACTTCTACACAGGAGCTTGCCATAAATGGATGATGGCACCAAAGGGATGTTCTTTTCTGATGGCTACCAAAGAAGCTCAAAAATTATTGAAACCCTTGGTTGTAAGTTGGGGATATAAAAGTTTGTACCCGTCCGACTCCCTATTTTTAGATCATTTTCAGATGTCGGGAACGCGCGACTTCTCAGCGTTTTTAACTATTAAAAAGTCCATCGAATTCTTACAACAATATGAATGGAAAAAAGTTAGAGATGTTTGTCATACGTTATTACTAGAAAATGCTCCAAGGTTTTGCAATTTACTAGGCACGCAGCCACTAGCTCCGTTGACTTCCGAGTTTTTCGCTCAATTATTTAGCATTCCAATTCACACCAAAGAACCAGAGAAATTACATCGTTTATTGGTCGATACCTACCGAATTGAAATTCCTTTAGCTCGTGAAGGTGAAAACGTGTATTTACGATATTCTGTACAAGGATTTAATTCCCAGGAAGATTTGGATGTTTTGTATGATGCGTTGGTAGATATTATAGAGAAAACGGATTTGATAGCGGTTGGCAAGAAATAAGTGACTTTGTTTATTTTGTTCATTCTGGTAAACAAAAAAATAGTAAAATCGTTTAGTGTAATAAACATAAATTAATTACTTTTGCTTATCAAAGTAAACAAAATGGAAAAGCTACACGAAAAATTCATTCAGAAAATACAAAATATAGATACTGATTTTACGAGAAGTATACTGCATGAAATTAATTGGGATGCGCGATTGATAGGGATTAAAGGTGCTCGAGGAATCGGAAAAACAACCTTGCTCTTACAGCACATCAAAATTCAGTTGGCGCAAAAACTGCAACAAACACTCTATGTAAGTTTGGACGCTATCTGGTTCACCAATAATAGTTTAACAGACCTAGCAGATGCTTTTGTAAAACAAGGAGGAGAATATTTATTTTTAGATGAGGTACATAAATACCCGAATTGGTCGCAGGAGATCAAAAACATTTACGACGATTACCCTAAATTACACATCGTCTTTACAGGTTCTTCTCTCCTTGAAATATTAAATGCTCGGGCAGATTTAAGCAGAAGAGCCGTTATTTATTCAATGCAAGGATTTTCGTTTCGAGAATATATTTCGCTCGAGTCTGGAATTACTTTACCTAGTTATACCTTAGACGAAATTGTAGAAAATCATTTTGAAATTTCCCAAAAGATTACAGCGATCGTTAAACCATTTATGTATTTCCAAAAGTACTTACAGACAGGTTATTATCCTTTTTATCGAGAGCAAGAAGATCTATACCAACAGCGATTAGGAGAAGTTATCAATATGATTTTAGAGGTTGAACTACCCTTACTAAGACAAATCGATATAGCCTACGTACACCGAATCAAACAGTTATTAGTCTTGTTAACGGAATCCGTACCATTTACTCCGAATGTCACAAAAATTAGTGCACGAATTGGTATCAATAGAGCAACGATGTTGAGTTACTTGCACTACTTAGACGAATCGGAATTAACGATCCACGTGAACAACGAAACCGGAGGTTTAAATAAGTTACAAAAACCTACAAAACTGTATTTGAACAACACTAACTTGATGTATTTGCTTCAACATGTTGAAATAAACATTGGAACCTACCGAGAAACTTTCTTTGCAAATCAATTAAAATACAGAAACAAAATATCAATTCCATCGCAAGGGGATTTTTTGGTAAACCAGAAATACACGTTTGAAATTGGAGGTAAAGACAAAACAAAAAAGCAATTGGAAGGCATTGAACATGGATTTATTGCTGCAGATAACATCGAAGTTGGCTTTGGAAATAAAATTCCACTTTGGTTGTTCGGATTTTTGTATTAGAAAATTGTAATTTTGAAATATCAGTAATAAATACTATTTACTATGAGTGATGATAAAACACTACGTAAAACATCAAACGATACTACCGATAAAATTTTGGAGGGTTTACAATTGGCTTATAAAAAATTAGTTGAACATAAACGTAAGACAAATGGAGTTCTTGTTATTATGAAGGATGGGAAGATTACTCATTTGAGGCCTTGAAATATATTTAGCCGCAGGAAAATATTTCCAGCGGAACCTTAATTTTCAATTCCTACCCCATCAATTCAAATTCCAAATCAAATCCCTGCAGCTGTTTCACAAACTCATTATTCGGGTCGATGCGGATATTTTTAGACGGTAACGTAACTTCCAAATTATCCAAGGGATCGTAAATCACGAATTTCACTGCACAGCGACCTTCGTTTTCCAAGAACAAACGGTTCAAATCTTGAATCATGATTTGGTTAAGTTTCTTGTTGGAAATTTTCAATTGGATCGTATTTGCTCGTTTTTCTTTTAAGTCGTGCAGCAACTCCATGGTTTGGATTACAAACTCGGGATCTTTACGGTGACGAGGAATTTCAAATTTCCCTTTGATTGAAACGAAGGTTCCAGGAACAAAAAACGGTTTAAATTTTAAGTAATTTTCCTTGAATAAGAATAATTTGAACGAATCTGTGTAATCTTCCACGACCATCGTACCAAACGGCTCGTTGTTTTTCGTTATACGATTCTCGCAATCGGAAATCACCGCAGCAATCAACACTTCTTTATTCAAGTTTTCGTGCGGATTGTTTAACATCGAAACTTGTCCGTTGCAAAACGATTCAATCTCCAAACGGAAATCATCCAAAGGGTGACCAGAAATGAAAATACCTACGACTTCTTTTTCTTTACTCAACTTATACATCGATGGCCATTCATCTGCTTTCGGGATTTCTGGCTCTGGAATTTCCGTGCCTGAAGCTTCCCCAAATAAAGAGGCTTGCGATGAATTCGCATTCTCCTGAAAACTATTTCCAAAACGAATCGCATTCTCCAAGAACATTCTACCAGAACCATCCTCTTTGAAATATTGTGCACGGTGTACATTTTTAAACGAATCAAATCCACCAGCATAGGCTAAACTTTCAAACGCTTTTTTAGTACACACACGTAAATTCACACGTTTAGCGAAATCAAAAATGGAAGTATAAGGACCATTTTCTACACGTTCTTTAATTACCGCTTCTACAGGCGAAGTCCCCATTCCTTTGATCGCTCCCAACCCAAAACGAATCGCTCCTTCTTTGTTTACCGTAAATAAATAGGACGACTCGTTCACATCTGGTCCAAGTACAGGAACGCCCATACGCTTACATTCCTCCATGAAAAACGTCACCGATTTGATGTCGTTCATGTTGTTCGAAAGCACCGAAGCCATGTATTCCGCGGGGTAATTTGCCTTTAAATAGGCAGTTTGGTAAGCAATCCAAGCATAACAAGTCGAGTGCGATTTATTGAAGGCATAGGAAGCAAACGCCTCCCAGTCTTTCCAAATTTTCTCTAATGCTACCGTATCGTGACCACGCTCATTTCCTTGCTGGATAAACTGCGGACGCATTTTGTCGAGTAGGTAAATTTGCTTCTTACCCATTGCTTTACGCAAAGTATCCGCTTCCCCCTTCGAGAATCCTGCTAACTTCTGAGAAAGTAACATTACCTGCTCTTGGTATACGGTAATACCGTACGTTTCTTTTAGGTATTCCTCACATGCATCTACGTCATATACGATCGGTTCTTCCCCGTGTTTACGTTTAATAAACGAAGGAATATATTCAATCGGACCTGGACGGTACAAGGCATTCATGGCAATTAAATCCGCAAAAACAGTCGGTTTTAACTCCTTCATGTATTTCTGCATACCGGCAGACTCGTATTGGAAGATACCAACCGTTTCTCCACGTTGGAAAAGTTCGTAGGTCGGAGTATCGTCCACCGGAAATTCATCCGGAACTAAATCTATATCGTGTCGTTC
>CANGOF010000093.1 GCA_947455515.1 Flavobacteriia bacterium | reverse complement strand
TGAGATTCCTCCAGGGAATTCTGCTTCAAATTCAGGTGATGTATATATTTTTTGAGCTGTAACAGAATCAATTAAATATCTGCATTTTCCATCTGAAAATTCTCCTTTGGAAATTATGGGGATTATACATTCATCACATTGTGAGAAAGATTTTAATGTAAAACTAAAGATGAAAAATAATAAACTGAAAAATCTCATAATAGTTAAACCCAGTCCCAATTCTTACCTAACACTTTAAGTGTCTCCGCCTCCTCACTTCCTTCTTCTGCTTCATACTGATACTCCCAATTTGCCATCGGAGGCAAAGACATCAAAATAGATTCTGTTCTACCGCCTGAGAATAGTCCGAATTTCGTTCCTCGGTCGTGCACTAAATTAAATTCTACATACCTACCACGACGTAAATTTCTCCAAGCAAGGTGATGAGGTTCTATGTGTTTTGTACGGCCTAAGTCTGCTTGTTCCGCATAGATGGATACAAAAGAACTTGCTAATTCCGAACAATATGCAAAAAGTTGTTCTTTAGTAAGTGTTGTGTTGTTTTCAGAAAGGTGATCAAAAAAGATTCCTCCAATACCACGTGATTCATTGCGGTGAGGAATATGAAAATAAGTATCTGCCCACGGTTTATGTTTCGCATAGAAATTAGCATCGTGTTTGTCACAAATCGTCTTTAAACGCTGATGAAACAATTTTGCTTGTGCAGGAATTACATAGTGAGGAGTAAGGTCGATTCCTCCTCCAAACCAATACGTACCATTATCTAATTCAAAATAACGAACATTCATGTGAATGATCGGAACATGTGGATTATGTGGGTGTAGTACAATAGAAATTCCAGTTGCAAAAAACGATTCTCCTTCTAAGTTAAGTTGGGACTTCATCGCAGTACTCACAGGACCATGAACAGCTGAAAATGCAACACCTCCTTTTTCTAATAAGTCGCCTTCTTTGATGACACGTGTTAATCCACCTCCACCTTCTGTTCTATCCCAATTATCAGAAGAAAAAGTAGCTTTTCCATCTAATTTTTCTAATCCAGTACAGATTTCAGCTTGTAAAGCTTTATATGAAATCGCAATTTGTTCTTTAGTCATTGATTTCTCCAACTTTTACGATTTTATAATCGTCTTGTTTTAAGATGAAGGAAGCTTTGTTTTCAAAGCCATTACCTTCTTTTATTTGCGCAGGACTAAAAATGTTCATTACTCCATCGCCTGGTTTTTGCTCTAACAACATTTTTTGAGCAAAATACATCGTTACGTCAAAACCTTGTACTGCATATTTAGTTAGTGCTGTATTGTATTTTTTACGGTATAATTTCTTTAATTTTCCAGTCTCTTCACTGGTGATATCGAAATCTACGGAAGAGGCATAATGAAAATTTAATCTGTTTTTTGTTTCTGCAGAAATATCATCAAAATTTACCCAATCTTTTGTTCCAACCAATGTGATAAGTGGCGCCTTTGGTTTTGTACTCCAGGATGCTAATAAGTCAGCGATACCTGTTGCTAATCCTCTGTCTCTTGTTGGAACAATAAACACGGAGTTTTTACCTTTTTTTAAATGGATAGCTATGTCTTTCTCGTTGATTTCTAATAGTTTTTTTATTCCTAAAGACAAAAATACAGATCTAAATGCTTGGTATAAATCTTCATCTTTCGGACCAACTTTTACCAAAATAATTTGTTCAGCTACATAATTCTTTTGAATGTATTTAGCCATGTTTTTCAATAAAGTAATCTCTGAAGCAACAGCATTTGTAACGGAGGTGTTTTCTTTAAGTACAGTGGTAGTCGCTACAATAGGACTCACTAAATGAATAGTATTCGTTTTACATGTTTTAGCGGCTAATTCTAAATTTTCTCCGTTAAATGGTCCAATAATTAATTCAGAATTCAATACATCTGTTTGACGAAGTAAAGGAGCAATTATACTTGTATCACTTCCTGAGTCTAACACCAAAACTTTTCCTTTGTAACCCATAGCCATTAATGAGTCTAAGGCAATTTGTGCTCCCATGTAAAATTCGGTCGCAATAGCTGAAGTTGGATCGTTTGTTTTATCTGTATTAAAAGGAAGTAAGAATGTTAATGCATGTGTACGTTCTTTCGGTGTGGTAATCGTTTGAGGATTAGTGGTTGAAGTAGCACTTGGAATTGTTGGAATAGTTTCAATCTTTCTTACAGCGACATCTTCGATTTTTTTCGGGTAAATTGGAACGCGCAATGTCATGCCAGGTTTCAATTGGCTGGAAGAAATATTATTATTCATGCGAGACAATTCATCCACCGTCACCATAAATCGCTTAGAAATATTGTATAAGGTTTCATGATCCAAAACCGTATGAACAATAATAGTATCCGGTTTTTTTGTTGGTTTTGCTGCTTCTGAAATATCTGCAGGTTTATCTCCTGGGATTAAGATAGTTTGACCAGCAACAAAATCTTTAGTAAGTCCCGGGTTAATTCCTACTAATTGTTGTTCCGTTAAATTGAATTTTTTGATGACATGGTAAAAGGTCTCGCCCTCATGAATAGTATAAGAAAATGATTTAACTCCATTTTCTATTGGCTTTTTAGCTGTAATCGGAACTAATAACTTCTGACCTTCTTTGACTCCCTTGGATGTTTCTGGGTTTAAAATAGCTACTTCATCCACCTGGACACCAATCTCCTTACATACAGAAAAAAGGGTCGCCCCTTTTTTTACGGTATATGAATAATATTTCTTTCCATCTTTGGTGATTATTTCCTTATCGTTTAATTGCCCTACTACCTGTAAAGACAAAAACAAAACTAAAATGGTAAAAAAGTTTTTCATGCTAATACTGTTTATTGTAGGAATTCATAATCCATAATCTATAATTCAAAAAGATTATTCCCACTCAATCGTTGCTGGTGGTTTAGAACTTATGTCGTACGTAACACGATTAATTCCTTTCACTTGATTGATAATTCGATTAGATATTTTCGCTAAGAATTCATATGGTAAATGACACCAATCTGCTGTCATTCCATCGGTAGAAGAAACCGCACGCAATGCTACTGCATTTTCATACGTTCTTTCATCACCCATCACACCAACGGATTGAACAGGTAAGAAAATTGCTCCAGCTTGCCATACTTGGTCATACAAACCATCTTCTTTCAATCCATTAATGAACAAAGAATCTACTTCTTGTAAAATACGTACTTTTTCAGCAGTAACCTCACCTAAGATACGGATACCTAATCCTGGCCCTGGGAATGGATGTCTGCCTAATATAGCTGGTGCGATATCTAGTGATTTCCCTACACGTCTAACTTCGTCTTTGAATAACAAACGCAAAGGTTCGACAACTTGAAGTTTCATGTAATCTGGTAAACCTCCAACGTTATGGTGCGATTTTATTGTTTGTGATGGACCACCATTAACAGAGACAGATTCGATAACATCAGGGTAGATTGTTCCTTGACCCAACCATTTTGCATCTGTTACTAATTTTGATTCTTCGTCAAATACATCGATAAATACTTTACCAATTGCTTTACGTTTTAATTCAGGATCAGTTAATCCTTTTAATGCAGCATAAAATTTCTCGGAAGCATCTACTCCCTTTACGTTCAATCCCATACCTTTGTAAGAATCTAATACAGAATTAAATTCGTCTTTACGTAATAACCCGTTATCAACAAAAATACAGTGTAGATTTGCTCCAATCGCTTTATGTAAAAGCACAGCAGCAACGGAGGAGTCAACTCCTCCAGACAAACCTAAAATCACTTTATCCGTTCCAATTTTATCTTGTAAATCTTTCACAGTAGATTCTACAAAAGAATCTGGTGTCCAAGATTGGTCACAATGACAAATATCGACGATGAAGTTTTTTAATAATATAGATCCTTCCAATGAATGATAAACTTCTGGGTGGAACTGAATACCGTAAGTTTGTTCACCTTCTACATAGTATCCTGCAACTGCTACATCTTCTGTACTTGCAATGATTTTATAATTGGATGGAATTGTTTTGATAGTATCTCCATGCGACATCCAAACTTGAGAACCATCGGTCATCCCTTTGGTTAACTCATGTACTTTATCTACATAGGATAAATTTGCTCTTCCGTATTCACGAATCGTAGAAGGCAACACTTCTCCTCCGTAACATCCTGCTAAATATTGTGCACCAAAACACACACCTAATAAAGGAAATTTACCTTTAATAGCAGATAAATCTGGTTTAGGTGCTTGTGGGTCACGTGTTGAAAAAGGACTTCCAGAAAGAACTACTCCTTTTATGTTAGTATCTAAAGTTGGAATCTTATTCCAAGGATGAATCTCACAATATACGTTCAATTCTCTTACTCGTCTCGCAATTAGTTGAGTATATTGCGATCCGAAATCAATAATTAATATCATTTCTTGCATGTTGCAAATATAAGGGATTTATCTAATATAAGGTTTTGCAAAGGTGATCAATTCCTCTGCTTTTTGATACCCCATCGTTCTTCCAATAATTTCTCCTTTATTGTTTAAGATTAAAAGAGTAGGGTAAGCAGTAATGTTAAATGATTTGGATAAGACTGCTCCTTCCCCTTTTTCCATATCCATGGCAACATTGATAAAGTTTTTATTAAAGAAATCTCCTGCGATTTTGGTCGTAAAAACATCTCTTTTTAATAGTTTACAAGGACCACACCAACTTGCATATGCATCTAAAAATATATTTTTCTTTTCTTTTTTTGCTTTTGCGCAAATTTCTGCAAACGTACCTTCTGTAAATACCATTCCTTCAGTACTTGTTTGATCCGTTTTATTGTCTCTGTTATTTGAAGTAAAACTTACCATACCAAGTGTTACCATAACACCTAACCCTAAAATCACTAATTTATTTTTCATTTTTCTATTGTGTTAATTTATTCTCCTATCAAAATCTTATATACCGTATATGGTTTTATTATTCCGATAATTCCCCACTAAAATAATTAACCTACCTGAATAAAAACTATTTTTAACATTAATTGTTTGTATTAAAAAATAACTATGACAAACCTAAAACAAAAGGCGTTTTTTAATTGGAGTACGGGAAAAGATTCCGCCTTGGCTTTACATAAAGTAATTCAATCGAATAAATTTGAACTTTCAGGATTGTTAACTACGATCAATGATGGGTATGGACGCGTATCGATGCATGGTATACGTAAAGAATTATTATACAAACAGGTACAAAGTATTGGCTTACCATTGTTTGAAGTATTGCTTCCGGAAGTTCCTACAATGGAAAGCTATGAATACGCGTTGAAAGTGGTGTTAGATCAACGTGTAAAACATGGAGATGAAGTTTCCATATTTGGCGATATTTTTTTAGAAGATTTACGAAAATATCGAGAAGATAAATTGTCTGAAATTAAACTGAAAGCGGATTTTCCATTATGGGGAAGAAATACGAAAGAACTGGCTTCGGAATTAATTCAACTTGGATTTAAAGCCATTGTTGTTTGTGTGAATGCAAGTGTTTTAGGGGAAGAATTTTTAGGGAAAGTGATGGATCGTAATTTCTTAGACGCTCTTCCTGAAAATGTAGATCCTTGTGGTGAAAATGGGGAATTTCACACCTTTGTTTTTGATGGGCCAATTTTTAAGTATCCGATAGCATTTGAATTGGGGAAGAAGGTATTCAGGACATATGAAAATCCGGTAAAGAAAGTAAATACTGACGAATTCGATTGTGTGTCGGAAGAGGAGTTGAAAAGTGGTTTTTGGTATTTGGACTTATTGGTTAAATGAAATTTGAATATTAAAAATTAATAGGTAATGTTATCTAAATTTTAAATTTATAATATGATAAAATGTATTTATTTGAGTTCAGTGTTATATAACTATTAGTATTTATTCAAATTGTAATTACTCTTTTATTTTAAGTTAGTTTTGAGTAAAATAGTTATAACATGACTTTTATTTTATTCAAATTATTTAAACCCAATAATAAAACTTTTTATAGATTATTTGAAGAAGCAAGCGTTAATCTTAATGCGATGTCTAATCTTTTAAATGTATTAGTGCACGAAAATGATTACAATAAGCGATTAGTTATAGGTAGAGAAATAATACAGGCCGAAAAAAATTACGAAATATTAGTTCATCATATTTTTGTAGAATTAAGCAAAAACTATGTCACCCCTTTTGACCGTGAAGATATTTACGGGTTAGCTAAAACGATGGAAACTATCGGTGATTATTTGGCAATAACAGCTAAAAAAATTAATTTCTATAAATTAAATACCAACGAAAAAGGCTTACGAATAATGGTTACTTCTGTAATTGAAACGATTACTTCAGTTTGTAATGCTGTTCTCGAACTCAGAAACTTTAAAAAAGGTAAAATTATTGTTGATTCTATTATTGAAATTAATGAAATTCATTCATTAGCAATTGAAAGTTTTTATCAATGCATTGATACTTTATTTGAGGAGGAAAATAATTTAAAAGAAGTGATAAAGCGAAGGGAAATCTATCATAATTTGGAAATTATTACAGAAAAATGTAAGGATGCAGGTACTTTTTTAGAAGCAATAGTTATTAAATATTCATAATTTATTAGGTAAGTTTTTATGTCAACTTTTTTTACTAAAATCAAACATTTAAAAGTAAAATTGTTAATACAATATGGTGTTCTTATTCTTTTAACTACATGCTTGATAGGAGTAATGTTTTTATCGCTGAGAAAGATTTCAAATTTTTCGGATACTAAATCCGTTTCTCAAGAGGTGAATATAGAACTGCTACAAATGAGAAGGGCTGAAAAGAATTTTCTATTGGAAGACCTATTAAATGAAGATTTTTACATTAATAATTCAAGTGTAAATATTTCTGATTTTGATCAACTCTATGAAAAGTCTTCAAAAAAAATGAATATTTTAACAGAAAGTGATGTGGTAAATCACTTGGAATGTAAAGATTCGATAGCAATTGCGATTAATTTTATTCATAAATATTATCAATCATTTCACTTACTTGTAAATGAATTTCAAAAGAAAGGATTTAAAAACTGGGGGTATGAAGGTAAATTGAGAGACGCGATTCATAAAATTGAAAAAGGGTCCTTTGCTTTCGATAAAGTACAAATGTTAACCTTAAGACGATATGAAAAAGACTTTTTATTAAGGAAAGATCTTGAATATGTTCAGAAATTTGATAAAGCTTTTAATGAATTTAAATCTACTTTATTAAAACAGAATAATAAACAACTGATAGTAGCACTAAATGATTACAAAAAAGAATTTCATAATGTAGTAATCTCAGAACAAAAGATTGGATTAACCAAAGATTCTGGGATAAAAAAAGAACTATATATTTCTTTAATACATGCGGAAAGTTTGTTGGGTAGGGTAAATTCTCAAATAAAAGATTATGTCAACCAAACGATTGTCAATACATATTTTTTATTAGGTATTTTATTCTTGGTCCAACTTCTCATTGCAATCTATTTAGCAATTTCGTTTGCGAACGCTACGACTAAATCCATTGTTGTAATCAAAGATGCCATTACGAAACTCTCAAATGGTGTGTTTCCGGAGAAAATTGTCACGAATCAATTAGACGAAGTAGGCCAAGCGTCTGTTTCTTTTAATAATTTGGTGGATAGAATAACAATTGCATCTGATTTTGCTCAAAAAATTGGCGAGGGAGAATTAAATATTACCTATGATTCTTCATTTAGTAATGATGTGTTGGCTAAATCACTTCAGTCGATGCATTTTCAACTTCAAAAAGTAAACGAAGAAAATGAAAAGCGTAATTGGATCAATGAAGGTTTAGCGAAATTTGTAGATTTAACAAGAGACACTTCGGATATTAAGCGTTTTTATAATGTGATTTTATCTAATATTATTCGGTATATCGGAGCAAATCAAGGTTATTTATATGTGTTAAACGACGATACGATGGAGCTTGAAAACCAATTCATGGAGTTGAAAGCGGTATATGCCTATGGGAAAGAAAAATATATTGAGGAAAGAACGAATATAAAATACCAAGAAGGGTTAATCGGTCAAGCTTGGTTTGATATGGAAAGTTTGTTTTTTACAGAATTTCCTCAAGGATATGTGACAATTACTTCAGGTATAGGAGAAGCAACTCCTACTTGTGTGTTTATTTGCCCATTAATTGTTAATGAATCGATTGTTGGTATGTTAGAGATAGCGACTTTTGAAGCGTTAGAAAAACATAAAATTGAATTTGTAAATAAAATTTCTGAATCCATTGCAGGTACAATTGCTACAGTTAAAACAAACGAAAAAACAATTAAATTACTGGAACAATCTCAATTACTGACTGCTGATTTACGAGAGCAAGAGGAAGAAATCCGTCAGAATATGGAAGAAATGAATGCTACAAATGAAGAGATGAATCGTAAAGAAAGAGCGATGAATCATCGTATTAAAGAATTAGAGCTTGAAATAGAAAGTCTTAGAACTAATAATATTGAGTTTTAATTTGTCAACAAATAGTGAGCGATTATTTTTTTGTTAAGTTATTGTTACCCTTTTTTAAAAGTGTGTTAATAGGACTAAAATAAAGTATTTTTGTAAGATAAAATGAAATAATTATGATGTCAGGAATCTTAAAATTCTTTTTACCAAAGGATAAAATTTTTTATACTTTATTTGAAAATGCAAGTGCTAATTTAGAATCATTAGCTGAAAAATTAGTATTAGTTGTTAATGAATCTGATTTTAATAAAAGAGGAATTATCATCAAAGAAATGGAGGATTTAGAGCATCAAAATGATGTGCTAACCCATACGATTTTTGTTGAATTAGGTAAGAATTTCATCACTCCTTTTGATAGAGAAGACATTCATAGTTTGGCTACTGCTTTAGACGATATTGCAGATTATATGTATGCATCCGCTAAAAAAATAAATTTCTACAAAATTGATCCAGATGATCAAGGCGTTCAAAAAATGGCAGTGGTTATTAAAGATGCAGTATTAGCTGTAAATAGTGCTGTTATTGAATTAAGAAATCTAAAAAACACACAAAAAATTATTGATTGTGTCGTAAGAATAAATAGTGCTGAAAACCAAGGGGATGATATTTTTGATCTAAGCATTGATCGTTTGTTTGAACACGAAACCGACATTAAATTATTAATCAAAAAAAGGGAATTGTATCAATCACTGGAAATTGTTACTGATAAATGCGAGGATGCTGGTAACGTGATTGAATCAATTGTAGTTAAATACGCTTAATACTAATTAACGGATATGTTTACTTTATTAATTGTTGTAATTGTTATTGCATTATTATTTGACCTTGTAAATGGTTTTCATGATGCTGCAAACTCAATTGCAACTGTAGTTTCCACAAAGGTTTTAACTCCATTACAAGCAGTTATTTGGGCTGCAGGATTCAATGTTTTAGCCTTCTGGGTTTTTGATATGAGTGTTGGTAATACGGTGGCAAAAACCGTAAACAATAATGCGATTGACCTTTGGGTAATTTTGTCGGGCTTATTAGCTGCTACGTTTTGGAATTTGTTAACATGGAGATTAGGTATACCTTCTTCTTCCTCACATACATTGATTGGTGGGTTTGCAGGTGCTGCTGTTGCTCACGCTGGTTTTGGTGTAATCGATTCAAGTGGAATTTTAGTAATTATTGCTTTTATATTTTTAGCTCCAATTATTGGAGGGATATTAGCTTTTGGAATTGCTTTAATTACTATGAGTCGTAGATTTGTATTGAAATTTATCGTAGTAGTTGCTTGCTCATTAGGTATCTATTTTCTTATGAATTACATGGTGGAATACATGGATATGAAAAAAGAAATGATGTGGATAGTGGTTGCTATGCTTGTTATTTTTATTCTCTCTTACATCTATTATATGTTGGTTCATGGTAAAAGACAAACTGCTTTGAAAGAATCAAATATGTACAAAAGATTACAATTACTTTCTTCTGCAGCCTTTTCGCTTGGACATGGGGGGGCAGACTCTCAAAAAGTAATGGGTATAATTTGCGCTGCTCTTTTGGTTTATGGAAATTTAGAACGTGAGGGAAAAGTAAAAGAACCAATTCCTTCTGAATTTAAAATCTCTGAAATACTTCAAATATCTTACGAAAACGAAGAGGGTAAACACCATAAGTTTAAACCGATGTTTGGTGAATTTAATGGGGTTCTTTTTTATGTAAATGACGATGAAATTTTAGACGTTCATAACCAAGAGGTAATTGTTAAAAATGATGAGTTGAATAAAAATTATTCTAAATCTCATAAACTTGCAAGTATTGATTCAGAAAAGGAAATTAATGATAAGTTAGAAAAATTAACAGTTTACTCGAAAGGACATAATATATATGATGCCGAGTCGAATGAATTAATTTTTAATAAAAAAATATTAGACACAACTTACTCGAAAGCAGGTATGTTTAGTGATTTTATTTCGGAAGGGGAGCTTAGAGAGGATTGTAAAATAATTACCAAAGTAAATTCAGATACGATGCCTTTTTGGATATCTTTTGGATGTTACTTTATGATTGCAATCGGTACTTTATTTGGAGGTTGGAAAATAGTAAAAACAATGGGTTCTAAAATTACAAAGGTTTCTCCTTTAGAAGGGGTTTGTGCAGAAACTGCAGGTGCTTTGACATTGTTTGTAGTTAGTAATCTTGGTATACCCGTATCAACTACACATACAATTACTGGTTCGATTATAGGCGTTGGAGCAACTAAACGTTTAAGTGCTGTACGATGGGGGGTAACTATCAATTTACTTTGGGCTTGGGTGTTAACTATACCTGTAAGTGCTATATTAGCTGCAGGTTTTTATTACCTAATCTGTATGTTTAAAT
This sequence comes from Flavobacteriia bacterium, assembly GCA_947455515.1. Taxonomy (GTDB): domain Bacteria; phylum Bacteroidota; class Bacteroidia; order Flavobacteriales_D; family Crocinitomicaceae; genus CANHVK01. Next base: position 188 of record CANGOF010000093.1, on the reverse strand, counting down.
AATAAAATTCAATAGAAATAAATAAAAAAGGGTATTCAATTTTGGAGGGCACTGAAAAAGCTTCACTTTTTCAAAACTAATTTCTCAAAAGCGATTAAGTAAATATCAATTTTATTTAATCGCTTTTTTTATTTGACTATAAAATCAAATTGTAATCATCAATATTTGATTCTATATTAGGGTTTCTA
>CANGOF010000092.1 GCA_947455515.1 Flavobacteriia bacterium | reverse complement strand
TAAAAACAAAACGTGCTTTGAACACAATTATGTAAAAAGAGAGCAGCTACAAGTAACTGCTTCTCTCACAAACTAGCTCAAGGCTGTTTTAATAACGTAAAGATAAATATTTATAATTTATTTGGAATTTAACACAGAATCTTCGTGGTCCTCCTGCGTCGTCAAACACTATTTTTTCTTTCGTTTACTTATTCTATGGGACCCGGTTTTACTTTTTCCATGCGACGAATTTCGGACCGCAGAAATATGTTTGGAGAGGAGTTCAACCGCGTTGTTGGACGAATTGGCGTATTTTTGAGTGTTTAAAATTTAAAAAGATTGAAGCCATAAGTCTTCCCTCCTTGAGGAGAGAAAGCTATGCTTTCGAAGCCCAAGCGGTAGTGCAGGGAAAAAGAGCGTGGTGACTTATTGAAATAAGCATTTGAATTCAATAATGTATTAATTTTTTTTAGGTTAATCTCTAGTATTCATTAGTTTGTAATTCACTTTCATTTATATAGTAACCTATTTGAAACTGGTTTGATACCAGTTAGAAACCTGTAAAATCCTATCATCTAAAAGCTATGCTATTTATTTGCAGTCGAATAATTTGATTTGCATTTTTTAGCGTGAATAGAAAACGATTTTTTAAGACTTGGATGTTGGTAGTTGCTTGCTTCATGGTGAGTAATTATTCTATTTCTAAGAGTTACGATAAACTGGTTTCAATTCGTGTTGAAACACACATGCGATCAATTTCAGTTCCGTTGAAAGATTATGTATTGGTTGTTATGAAACAATCAGGATATATCATAAATAAGGCTACATTAGAAACGAAACGATTAGAACAGGAAACAATTCATAAGATAAGTAAGGCAAAACGATTGACCAACAAAGAAAATTTGTTGATTTTGAAAAATAGGAATGCAAGACAGTTTGCTTTAATAGATGTTTCTAGATTTTTTGATGAAAATGAAAAAACGTCTAATGGGGTTTGGGAAGTTAACTATTTTTTAGTTCTACTAGTGATCATAAGTATTTTGACAACCGTCGTTTATCTACTTAGGAAACGCTCCAGAATGAAGGTGAAATTTAAAAGCAGTAAGGTAGAACATTATTTATACCAACGTATTGTAGCATCTGAAACTACCAATTTGACGATACAAGAATTGGATGTGTTGTTGGAGATTGAAAAATTATCTTCCGATAGTCGTAAATTGAAAAGGCATCGCTTGATCAATGAATTGAATACGCATTACCCTGGGTTGATTGAACGTGTAAAGGATTTGTCCGATAGAAGGAGGAATATTTATAAGATACATACGAATCGTTAAATTAGCATGATTACGCTGGTGGTTAATGATATAGCTGAAATTTATTTACTTTTACAATTCAATTCGTCAAAATGCGTAGTTTAATTCTTTTTATTTGTTTTTTTAGTTTCTCTGTTTTTGGTCAATCTTTAACCAAAAGCCAAGAACGCGTAATTAAAGAAACTATAGAAGAAACGTATGGTCCTATCGATGCGAATTTTATTTACAATCAAGGTTTTAATACGATTTCGATAATAGGTAAAGACACACTCTATAATCCAAACGGGTATTATTTTGTTTTCAAGCTTTCACAGGGTAAAGCAACACGTTTAGACCGATGTACTTTTCACGGTGGAAATTTTCATCGCTTTTTATTTTCTTGGAAAAAACGTTTGTATGCCTTAGGAGGGTATGGATTTTTTACCACAACTAATAATTTATTGTATTTCAATCAAATTAATGGTGGATGGACGTTTCAGCCAACGGGAGGAAAAACACCACCTCATTTGTTAGGTGCGAATTTTAAACATGGGAAACATATTTATACGTTTAACAATTACCAATGCGGGAACTCAACAGGGAAGGATGTATTTGATTTTAAGTTGCATCGTTTGGATCTGGATAAAATGCATTGGAAAACCTTTACTTTGTTAGATACTAATTTGTTTTTTAAAGGGTTTTCTTATTCCTTAAAAAATTACGTTTTTTTCAAAGGAGAAGATCGATCGATTATCATCCATCCGAGTACCATGGAGTACTTGATTGTTAAAAATGAAGAGATTGGTTTTCCCTATAGCCATCAAATTTTAGATGTACATTCTAATTCGATTACCATTAGGCATGTTGATTCTGTTGGGATTAAAAACAGTAAGTCGATTGATTTAGAAACTATTTGGAAGTCCTTTACATTGCATAAAAAATTCAGGTATGAACCAAGTAAAACGTTGAAATCTACTATTTCATGGACATCGTTATTTATCATTGGTTTGTTAGGTTTAATTGTATTGCTATTGGTTTTAGTATTTAAGAAAAACAAAACAACTCCTATAACTCCAAGTTATACAGAAAGTCATTTATTACTCGTGAATCAAGCGAAAGAACTTTTAACCCAAGAAGAATTTGATTTAATCATGGGGATTGATATCCTTGAACAGGATAGTAAAAAGTTACGAAGACATCGTATTATCACTGATTTGAATCAATCGCATCCCAATTTCATCGAACGAATCAAAGATGAAACGGATAAACGTAGAAATTTGTATAAAATCAACAAGTGATTTTAAATTGTTGATTATCAGTTTCAAATTTGGTTTGAAACCAGTATGAAACCAATACGTAACCATTTTATTAGTGGTATACTATCCTATTTCATTCTATTTGTGAAAGAAATTTTAAACGAATAGATTATGAAAAAAAATGTGATTATTTTATTTAGTGCTACTATTGTTTTAGTAACACTTTCTTTTACAACAAAAAACAGTTTTAATAAATCAAACTTTTCAGATGATAAATGTTATGATTTTTTTGTGAAATGTAAAGGATCAAGTCAGTTTGTAGAAACTATAAAAGCAAAAAGCATGTCGGAAGCAAAAACAATTGCTACCAATCGATACCCTCAATGTGCGGTGAGTAATAAATCATCCCATACTTGTAAATAAACCTTATAAAAATAAATATTATGGAAATTAGAAAAAAATTCGATGATTTAATTCCACTAATGGAGGATGCTTTTTTAGCTGAAAAGTTAATTTCAAAGCGAATTATTGGTGTCAGTTCAAAACTTAAAGTAACAGATATTCAAATCTCTAACGAAAAGATAAGCTGCACTTACCATATTGATAGTAAATATAAAGTCAATCTAACTTTTGTTAAATTATCGTCTGGATACATTGATTTTGTTACAAGTTCGCCATCTATTATTTATATGCTATTAATTGGTGGTTTTCTTGGTTTTCGAATGAGTCTTCATCAACATTTTAATACTGTATTTGGAGTGCTATTAGGTGTTGTAATATTTTTCTTTATAAATTTTTTAGTGAATAATTATTTTCAAAGAAAATTATGGGATCGAATAAATGAAAGATGGAGTAGTGTAAAATCAAATTAATTTTTATGATTAAAGCAGGTGTATATTTATTGTTTTTTGGAATCGGTTCTTTTGTATTAATTTATTTTGGTGTTGATTTTAAGCTTCTAAGTTTATTAGATGAGACCTTTGGGTTTTTTATTGGGTTATTAATTAGATTGTTATGTGTTATTATAGGGGTGATTTTAATTATAATAGGATTATTTAAAAAAGCAGTAAATAAAAACAATCATCAAAATTATTTTGAAGGTCATGAAACCAATAAAGATGTTGAAAATGAACTTAAACAAGACAGTGTTGATTTTGAAGATAAAAAAATAGAAAATGAAAAAATTACTCCAGAAGAATGGTTAAAATTAAACTCAGGTAAAAGTTTAAACGATTATTATTCTTATATAAATAAATGATTTCCTTTTTCGATTTTGTATTGATTGTTATCAAGTGTTTAGAAGTATAAATCAATTTTATATAGTTTTTAAATTAAAATCATAATTTAATGAGATACGGTGTAATATTATCATTCTTAATTGTTATTACGAGTGCATGTTCGATTCATCCGATTAAATTTTCTATTGATAACAGAGCATTAGTTATCGAGAAAATTAAATCAAAAGAATTAGAATTAAAACAATTAAATAGTTCTTACAGAAAAGATCGAGAGATTGTTTTGGAAGCAGTTAAACAAGATGGCAATTCACTCTCATATGCGGATGAGTCTTTGAAAAAAGACCATGAAATCGTTGCTAATTCTGTACTTTCTTCTAATGGTGAATCTTTTAAATACGCAGATGTTTCTCTAAGAAAAAACATTGATTTTGTTCATAATATAATTACTGAAAATGGTTTTGTTTATCCATATATCGATGAGTCTCTAAAAAAAGACAAAGAATTACTTTTGTTAGCAATAAAATCATCAAATGGTTATCCAATTTTTTTTGCTGATGAATCTTTTAAAGCAAATCGTGATTTTATTCTCGAAGCGACTCAAGTACAACCAGGTGTTATAGAATTCTTAGACAAGTCTTTTAATTATGATAGGAAAGTACTACTTGAGGCAATAAAACAATTACAAGAGTTTGAATTTATCAATGATACTCTTAAAAATGATAAAAGTTTTGTATTAGATGCAGTAAAAGTAATATGTGATAATCTTATTATTGATATTTCAAACATAGATAGTGCTGGATATATTGATCAAAATAACTCTTATAGTAAGTATTTTAATGTGGAAGCAATAAAATTAACTGGTGGATTATTGCTTAAATATGTAGATGAACCTTTGAGGAAAAATAGAGATGTAACATTGGAGGTTATAGATTATGATGGGTTGTATCTTCAGTATGTTGATGATTCTTTTAAGAAAGATAGAGAAATTGTATTAAGAGCAGTAAGGTCTAATGGAAATTCATTGAAATATGCAGATAATTCATTCAAAAAAGATCGAGAAATTGTTTTAGAAGCAGTAAAATCAGATGGTTGGATTCTTCAATTCGTAGATGAAAGTTTTAGAAAAGATAGAGAGGTTGTAATAGAGGCTATTAAGAGTAATTTGGCATCCTTTCAATTCATAGACGATTCTTTTAAAAATGATAAGGAGATTTTAGAAATAGCGATAAAATCGAATGAATTAGCGTTGAAGTTTACGGATTTTTATTTGTTTAACGATCGAGAGTTAATTTTAGAAGCAATAAATACGAATGGAGTTATTCTTCAATACGTTAATGAAATTTTTAAAAAGGATAGAGAATTGGTTTTAGAAGCAATCAGATCCAATCCTTTATCTTTTCAGTATGCCAATGAAGAATTAAGGAATGATCGTTCATTTGTGCAGAAGGCAATGAATCAAAATATAGATGTATATGCTTATTTAGATAAAAAATATAAAAAAGATAGGTCTCTGCTTGTAGATTTTTATAATCAGTTGAATATCGTAGAAAAAAATAATAAAGATTTATTGGTTGATTTGGTAAAATATGATGGAGAGTTGTTATCTAAATTTGATAAAACATTTAGAAATGATAGCGAGGTTGTTTTGAAAGCCTCTGAATCGACCAATGGGGCTGCTTTTAGATATGCAAATAAGAAATTAAAAAATGATAAAGAAGTAGTATTAGAAGCTGTAAAAGCTAATGGTTATGCACTTAGGTACGCATCTGACAATCTAAAAATGGACCGTGAAGTTGTATTTGAAGCTATCAAATCAAATAGATACGCCATTAATTATGTTTCATCATTGTTATTAAAAGATAAGAGTTTTGTTGTCGAATTAGTGAAATTAGATGGAACAATTTTAAATCTTTTGCATGATATTTACAAAGGAGATAAAGAAATTGTAATGGAAGCAATTAATTCAAATGTATCTGCTTTTCAATTTGCATCTATTTCTTTGAAAAAGGATCAACTATTTCTTACTGAAATGATTCAAAAAACTTTTGGGACTGTTATAGAGTTTTTTGATGAAAAATCGAAAAATAATATAAGATTAGTTTTGGAAGCAGTAAAGATAAACGGTAATAATCTACAATTTGCGAGTGAAAGTTTGAAAAGAGATAAGGAAATCGTAACTGAAGCGGTTAAATCATCCGGAGGATATGCTATTATTTATGCAGACGAAAACTTTAAAAAAGATCGAAATTTTATTTCGGAATGTATAAAACAAAATATGTTTTTAGATATTAATTTAGTATCAATCGACAAATCATTATTAAATGATAAATCGTTTTTATTGGAATGTATCATACAAAATAGAATTAATCCATTAACTTTTCAATTTATCAATAAATCCCTTTTAAAAGATAAATCGTTTGCTTTAGAGGTTGTGAAAATTAATGGAGATTTTCTTCAATGTTTTGAACCAAATGTTAAAAATGAAAGTGAAATTGTGTTAACTGCAATAAATTCTCGTGTATCTGCTTTTAAATATGCAGATGAATCTTTAAAAATGGATAAAATATTTATTAAACAAGCGTTGAAAGTACATGGTTTTATATTTGAGTATATAAACGAAGGATTTAAAAAAGAGCAAGATATTGTTTTACTTGCTGTTAATTCGGATGGATATGTTTTAAAATTTGCAGATAATATTTTCAAAAAGAATCGTTTAGTTGTGCTTGAAGCAGTCAAGTCTAATAGTGTAGCACTTCAATTTGCGGATGATGTTTTAAAAAAAGATAGAGAAATAGTACTTGCTGCGGTAAAAATAGACGGTCATGCTCTTGAATATGTCGATATTACTTTGATTAATGACAAAGAAATTGTTTTGGAGGCAATAAAAACTTCTGGAGCGGCCTTAAAGTATGTAGCGAATAAATTTAAACAGGATAGAACTATTGTTTTGAAAGCGGTTAAAACAATTGAAAAATATGCAGATTCAGAATATGCGCTTCAATTTTGTTCTGATTTGTATAAAAACGATAAAGAAATAGTTTTAGAATCTGTAAAAGCAAATCCAGCATCATTTAATTATGTTTCAGAAAACTTAAAAAACAATAAAGAGTTTGTATTGTCGTTAATAGTAAAGAATCCTATAGTTTTTGAATATGTAAGCGATGTTTTTAAAGACGATGAGGAAATTGTTTCGAGAGTAATTGAATTAGATAAGGGGTTGTTTAAATATGCTTCGATACGATTGCAAGAGGATTCTGAATTTTTAAAAAGTATTATTTCTAAATGATTGAATTATATTTGTTTATGTAGTTGATTTCATTGAACGTTCAGAACTTTACAAATCATTCTTGTTTTAATGCTGTATGGTAATATTTAAGAAATGATTAGTCCTAAATAAGTGATACAGATTATTAAAGGCTAATCATGTTTCCAAAAGAGGGTAGAATTGATGTTTTGGAACAGGAATAATTGTGATTGTGTTATGTTTTTTATTGGTTTTTAGTTGAATGAAGTTTTGGAAATAGCGTATTTCTACGTGAAATGATTTGTACGCTATTTCCTTTTCAAACTTTACCTTAATTTTGTGAAACTAAAAATTAGTTAAAACCTATCAAATGTACCGTTATTTGTATTTTTGGTACTTATATTAGATATATGGGACAAATCGCACCTTATTTATCGCTGGATAAATTACCTCCAAAAAGAGATAAAGTAGAAACATTACAAGTATTAAGGCAAGTTACTTTATCAGCAACGGCTTTAGCTGAGTTAAAAGGGATTGCAAAGTCGATACCAAATCAATCTATGTTAATCAATGCTATAGTTTTACAAGAAGCGAAAGACAGTTCTGAAATTGAAAATATAATTACCACGCAAGATGAATTGTATAAAGCTTTAAATATTTTTCAAGGGTTTGTATCTTCTGCAACAAAAGAAGTTGTAAATTATCGTCAATCGCTTCTGTTAGGGGTTAATTTATTAGAGAATCAAGGGTTTATAAAGACGAATGATATTATTCAAATTCAGCAACTTCTCATCGAAAACCAAGCAGGTATTAGAAGTACTCCAGGAACTGTCTTGAAAAATGATATAACAGGAGAAGTTGTTTACACTCCGCCTCAAGATAAAAATGAAATTCTAGATTTACTTTCTAATTTTATTGAATTTTTTAATAAAAAAGATGATTTATCACCATTAATTAATTTAGCTATTTTACATTTTCAATTTGAAAGTATTCACCCTTTTTATGATGGTAATGGTAGGACAGGTAGAATATTGAATATTTTATATTTGTTATCCAATCAGTTGATTGATTTTCCAATTTTATACTTGAGTTCATATATAATTGAATATAAAGAAGAATACTATAGACTTTTAAATTTAGTAAATCGAACAGGAGAATGGGAAGATTGGATAATTTATATGTTGAAAGCAATTGAATCAACTTCTATTAAAACTATTAGAAAAATTGAGTTAATCAAATCAACATTAGAATCTTCTTTATTAATTGTTCAAGAAAAAGCTCCAAAATTATATAAGAAAGAGCTGATTGAATTATTATTTGAACAACCTTATGCAAGAATCGATTATGTAGTCACCAAATTAAATGTAGAACGAAAGGCTGCCTCTCGTTATTTAAAAGAAATGGAAAGAATTGGGCTTGTTGAATCCCAAAAGTGTGGACGAGAAATTTTATATATTAATAGGAATTTGATTGAGATTTTAAAAAAATAATATTTGATTATCATTAGATTCTATTGATTTTAGGGACTTACAAGCTGCATTGTCGGCATAGTGATTTTTCTGTCACTTTTTGTAGCAGCAAAAAGTAACCAAAAACTGCTTGTCGCTGAAAAAGCACGCTTTACTTTTTCCATGCGACGAATTCCGTTCCGCGGATTTATGTTTGGAGTGTATTTCAACCGCGTAAATAGACGAGTTGGGTAGGGTTGGTGTTGTTTTTTGACAAAGTCAAAAACACTCTGCGGTCTCAAAAAAATACGATAGGGCGTCAAAGAAACTCAAAAAGAGCTCTGCACTAAAAAGTAGTCGAACCAATCACCACCCAAAACGATACATCTGACGAAATAAAATCGTTACGCGTATTCCAATTTCATCGCGGTAGTAGTTTTGTGAACCGTTATCATTGGGAGTGCTTACGATAGGAGTGAACCCGTGGCGGTAATAGATGGAATAGATCGTGTTTTTTGAGAGATTGACTTTGTTGGTAGTCGTATAGAAATAGATTCCTGCTTTTAGGGCGAATTCACCGATGGAGGTATTTCGTACTTGTTGGGAATACAAATAGTTATATTCTGGCGCAATTAGAATTCCTGTTCTGCTTAAAATACATTTACCAATCGATTTGATGCGTTCTGATTTTGAGAAGAGTTGTTTACGAATTTCAAACGAAACGTTGAGTTGATGGGCGTCATTGAATGGGGTACTTGTGGTAGGTGCAGTTCTAAATCGGTTTTCATTGGTATTATAAGATCGTTGGTAGGTGTAACCAATGGTTGGGAATAATCCGGGTTTGAGCATGCGAGATAGTTCGATAGAGGTACTGAAATTATTGATACTTAAGGGAGATTTCTTTTCATGGATTGTATTGGTAGGGTTGTAGGAAAACGTAATGGTTGATACTTTTCCAGTGTGTTCGTAGTATTGTGCAAAGATAGGGAATGAGAGGAGGCTTACGGTGGCGAAGAGTAGGATGGAGGTTTTCATGAGGGGAGAGTTAAAGGGGTGTATTAGTATATACGTTTAGATATGGGAAATATTATATTTGGAATGGATTTTTTTTCTTCTCTTACTTTTTTCTGGCCAAAAAAGTAAGCAAAAAGGCCTTGTCGCTGAAAAAGCAACCACCCATTACGAAACGTAAACGAGAAAAAATAAACTCGTCTTCACTATCGTTACGACTCAAACACCGTTTTTTCTTTCGTTTACTTATTCTATGGGACCCGGTTTTACTTTTTCTATGCGACGAATCTCGGACCGCGGATTTATGTTTGGAGTGTATTTCAACCGCGTAATTAGACGGGTTTGGTAGGGTGGTGTTGTGATATTGTCCTCCCCCTCGGTCCCCCTCCAAAGGGGGAAGATTTATATTTTGCTAAATAAAATGTGAACTTTGAAATTTTAAAGTAAACCTAATGATTCCTTTTTTGAGGAGATACAGATGGAGAAGATTTTACTACTTAAACTTTGATTGTTTAATTGAATGGAATAAAAAATCGACATCACGTCACCTCCCTTAATCCCTCCTCTAGGAGGGAAATATTATGTTTCGGTTCGAAAAATAATTTACCCCTTCCTAAATTTTATATTTATGACTTAAATCATTTGTTCATTTAAAATCTTTCTTTATCTTTGTTTAGAATTATTCTAAATAAGGATGCGTTTAAAAGAAAATCATTTACAGCAAGTAGTTTTACCGATTCAGAATTGTACAAATTGTTCTTGTTCAAGTAAGAAGGATTGCTGTAAAAAGTATAAGAAAAAGGGCATTCATTGCAAGAAGTGTCCGAAGATGTAATATCTTTATTCTTTAAATTATTTTCCCATGGCTAAAAGTAAAAAAGAACGCGTTAATGTCGTTTATTCTACCAATCCAAATTTTTCTTACCAAGAAGAAGAGGAGGATGTACAAGATACCCTCTCGAATAATCAACAGAAATTGTATGTTTCCATCGATAAAAAACAACGTGCTGGTAAAGAGGTGACGTTGATCGAAGGATTTGTTGGTTTAGAAGAGGATTTGAAAGAATTAGGGAAAGTATTGAAAACCAAATGTGGTGTTGGTGGTTCTGTGAAAGATGGAGAAATTATTATCCAGGGAAATTTCAGGGATAAAATCATCGAGTTACTTAAGAAAGATGGTTACGGAGTAATACGTAAAGGAGGTTAATGCAGTTAGTTGTTGTAGGTATTGGAACCGATGTAGGTAAGACGGTTGTTTCTTCTATTTTGGTGGAGAAATTAAAATGTGCCTACTGGAAACCAGTTCAAGCGGGTGAATTAGATAATTCGGATAGCCATAAAGTGGCACGTTTAGCTCCATCTTGTAAAAAAATAATTCCCGAAATTTACCGCTTACATACCCCTGCATCCCCACATTATGCAGCTGAAGTCGATGGGGTAACGATTCAATCTACGGATTTTGTTCTTCCTAATGAAGCTGATTTACTAATCGAAGGAGCTGGAGGACTAATGGTACCTCTGAATAACGATGGTTTAGTTTATGCGGATGTTATCCAACAATGGAAACTGCCAGTAGTTTTGGTTTCTAGGCATTATTTAGGTAGTATCAATCATACATTACTATCCTTAGAAATTTTGAAAGCGAAAGGGATTCAGGTACAAGCAGTCATTTTTGTTGGAGATGAAAATCTTGGAACGGAATCAATTATTCAAACCGCTTATCCAGATTTACGCTATTGTAGAATTCCATTTACGGATGATGTTACCCCTTTATTCGTAAAGGAGTGTACGCGATTGATTGAATTATAAGCGAAATTACTCAGGTTTGTCATTTCTTTCAAATTTTAATTTTTAATTCTCATTGATTTCCCTAAATTTGAGCAACTAACTAATTACGTATGATTGATCATTCGCATAAACACGTGTCCTGCGAGAATTGTGGGTCGCGAAACAGGTCGTTATTTGCCGGATTGAACGGCGAACAAGTAGATGAATTAAACGAATTTAAAGCGTGTAATCACTACAAAAAAAATCAAGGATTATTTTTAGAAGGTAGTATTCCTCGTGGTGTATACTGTATCAATAAAGGAAAGGTGAAAGTTTTTGCTTTAGGCGATGAAGGTAAAGAGCAAATTATTCAAGTTGCTGGAGAGGGAGAGATATTAGGATTTCGTTCTATTTTCAGTGGGGAGCCATACAAAGTAAGTGCTACGACCTTAGAGGATGCGAATATTTGTTTTATCCATCGCGATAGTTTTTTGAGTATCATTGATACGAAT
>CANGOF010000091.1 GCA_947455515.1 Flavobacteriia bacterium | reverse complement strand
ATATTGCACGCCGTTCTCATCAAATTTTGTATTACCATCGGTAAACGCAATTTTAGAAGTTGTGTCTGGTGATTTACTGATACAAACTAAAATATTCATGCTAAAATTTTATACTTAACAGACAAATTTAAGAAATATTAGTCAGTTAGCGGTGGTTTGTAGGAAAAATAATGGGGAGGGATTGGAGATTGTTTCGCTGTGCGAAACAGAGGTTTTTCTCTTACTTTTTTTGGCCAAAAAAGTAAGCAAAAAGGCCTTCGTCGCTGGAAAAGCATCGGCTTTTATTTCGAAACGTTCGCTACAAAAACAAAACTCCTCCTTCGTCGTCAGACACTTGTTTTTGTTACGCTACCTTATTCGATAAAAGCACGATGTACTTTTCCTAGGCGACAGGGTTTCAATCGCTAATTGGGTGTTTCGGATGTAGTTTCAACCGTATATGTTTGAGGTTGTGACTTCGATTTCGTTCAGTCGGACGAAAGTGAATGAGGATAAGTAGAAGTATTATTCGCGTAGAAACTTCAAAATGAGTTCTTCTAATTTTTGGGTTTCGGTGAGTGGAAGTAGGTGTCCGCCGTTGGGGATCGGGACTGCGTTTTTGATATTAGAGAAATACAGAATACGGTCGTTGGTTCCGTGTATGTGGAGGAGGTTTTTTGGAGTAGGAATACAATTCCAGTTCAGCACTTCATTTTGCCAGGTGCATACTGCGTTTAAAGCCCAACGTAAATAGCTTGGTGAGGTATCGTTATAAATTGCATCTAAAATATTTCGATCTTCTTGTGCCGTTACTCCAAACACAAAGTAGGATAAACGGTTTGACTTTTTGAGCCATTTCATGGGGAAAAACAGGGGAACTTTTAATGTTCCGAGCACACGATAAAGCAGTGGAATTTCTTGTTTTGATTTTGCAGAAGCAATTAAGATTAGTTTTTGAAATGGTAGAAATTTTGATACTTCTATTGCCATCATTCCACCAAAAGAAATACCAATCACTAAGGGATTTGGTTCCGTGATTTGTTTGGAAATACGTAAGGCATAATTTTGGATAGTTTCATTTTTCAACGGTTCGAGCCAATGTATATATACTGGCTCGAACTCTTGAAAATTCATTTTATGAAATACGCGGTGATCTGCGCCAAGTCCTGAGAATATAAAGATTTTTTGTGGCATAATTTATTAATGAGCCGCAATGCATTGCTGCTTTACAAGCTATCCTACTTATACTCTGGGAACAAGCTTAATAAGCCTTCTTCCGAAGCGTCACAGACTCCTCGTTCGGTGATGATTTTAGTTACCAAACGTGCCGGTGTTACGTCAAATCCATAATTACTTGCTGGAGTTGTTTCCGGACAAATCAATACCGGTTCGATGTTTCCATTAGGTCCTTTTCCGATCATGTAACGCACCTCATCTTGGTTTCGTTCTTCGATTGGAATTTCGGTTAACCCATTATTGATTGTCATATCCAGGGTCGTAGAAGGAAGTGCTACATAAAACGGAATTTTATTATCGAACGCAGCCAAAGCTTTCAAGTATGTTCCAATTTTGTTTGCAACATCCCCTTGACGTGTTGTTCGATCTGTACCCACAATGACCATATCGACCATACCGTGTTGCATAAGGTGACCTCCGGCATTATCCACGATTAACGTATGTGGTACATTGTGGCGTGTTAATTCATAGGCAGTCAAGTTTGAACCTTGGTTTCTAGGACGTGTTTCATCTACCCACACATGTACTTTGATTCCTTTTTGAATTGCTTGGTAAATTGGTGAAGTAATTGTCCCCCACTCAACACAACCCAGCATTCCTGCGTTACAATGTGTTAAAATATTCACCACTTCTCCATTTTTTCTGTTTGCAATTTCTTCAATCAGTGGCAAACCATGCACACCAATCATGCGACATGTTTCCACATCTTCCTCCACGATTGCTGCAGCAGCTTCCAAAGCTGTTTTCAAGAAATCATCTGCATTGTCCATTGCTTCACGCATTTTATCCAATGCCCAGAATAAATTCACTGCTGTTGGTCGAGAAGCTCTTAAATCTGAAAACGCTTGATCTAAGAATGAGCCGTCCAATTCTTTTTCTACCATTTCTCTAACCGCAAGATAGATTCCATACGCAGCAGTAGCTCCAATTAAAGGTGCTCCACGAACCGTCATTTCTTTGATTGCTACCTCAGCATCTTTGTAGGTAATCAATTTTTCGGTAACGAATTCATGAGGAAGCTTACGTTGATCGATTACTTCTACGTAGTTGTCGGCTGTAGGCCAGATGGTGCGGAATTTTGACATTGGTAGAGGATTATGGGTTATAGATTATGAATGATGAATTAAAGGGAGACGCGAGGCATCGTGTGGAGACCCGAGGCATCACGTGGAGACGCGAGGCATCGTGTCTGTACGGGGGATATCAGAAAAAGATGAAGCGGTGTGCTGCCAATTAGCAATCGTACCAGGGCGCACCAATTGAATGGTTTGCAAACCTGCTTGTTGAGCTGCTTCTAATTCCTCAATGATATCCGATAAAAATAAGATTTCAGAAGGTTGTAAATTTAATTCATGACTAATTTTGGTATAGGTTTCTACTTCCCTTTTTCCGCCGGTTGTAGTGTCAAAATAAGCAGAAAAATAAGGTGTTAGGTCACCCGAAACACTGTATCCAAAAATTAGTTTTTGTGCGGCGATTGAACCCGAAGAGAAAACACCTAATTGCATTCCTGCTTCTTTCCAATTTTTTAAAGCTGGAGCAACATCTTCATACACATGCCCTTTGATCAAACCAGACTCGTACGCTTCTTTCCAAAGTAGTCCTTGTAATTCTTTCAGCGGCGTGATTTTTTTGTCTTCGTTTGACCAGCGAATTAAGGTATCAATGACCTCATCATCGGAAGCAATGGAGATCTGTTCAGTTTCACTTGCTAAACGAATGGTTTCTTTAAAAATTGCTTGAACTTCAGGTAGATGAACCATCGTGCGCACTTTTTGGATATTTTCTCTGAAATAAGGAAAAAGAACATCGTATACAAAAGAGACAGAAGTGGTTGTTCCTTCGATGTCAGTGAGTATAAAACAAGGTTTGGACATGAAAATTGGATTAGTTCGCTCAAAAATATAAAAATCCCTCCGAAGAGGGATGAAGAATTAGCGACTTTAATTATTCACCGTAATATCCGCAAATTTCTCCTCCAATTTTGAGCCTGTATATTCTGGCACCCAACCTGACATATCAATGAAAATACGAATTGCTTTCACGAATGGGTTTTCTGGACCAGCATCAAACCAATGCTTTGTACCGGCAGGAACCGAAATTAAATCCCCTTTTTCGCATAACAAATTAAATACGGGTTCTGTTTCTAAGTTGAACCAAAACAAACCTTTACCATCTACGAAAAAGCGAATTTCATCCTCAGAGTGGGTGTGTTCTGCTAAAAATTTAGCCCGAATAGCATCGTAATTTTCCGTCAATTTATTGATAGAAATTACATCCGCAGTTTGGTACCCTCCAGCTTCCATAAATGGTTTCAAATCTTTATCATAAGCATAAAGAATCTCCTCTGGAGTAGCAGTATCTTCAAAAACTACATCACATTGCCATTGATCAAAAAAGACACCTCTTTCTTGGAAAAACGCACGAATTTCAGTTGGATCTGTTAGTTGAATGTTCTTTTCAGGTATCGTTAAAATTGCCATAATCTGTTTTTTTTACAAAAATATAAGATAAACTACTTATTTCCTACTAAAACTATATGATTAATGTCATAATAAATTATTTACGAATCCAAGTGTCAAATTTCTTGTGCAATTTTGGTACAAAAAAACCAAGTAAGGGAACTAAAATTAATGTAAGTACCAATGTTTTAATTAACTGATGTGCGTCTTTCACATAAGGAAAAACAGTTAGAAATAAAATATTGATCACTGGATAAACAAATAACCAAGTAATTAGCATCATTTTCCATTTTTTTGGTGGTTGCATAGGTATAAAAGAATTATGTGGTTGTTTAATAAATTACATGTAAATTTAATAGTTCGAGCCCAGGTGGGACCACTTTCTATACTATTTTTTATACTTTCAACTTGCATATTTAAGTTTCATTCTTATATTTGCAAACCAAAATAATTCTGTCGAGAATTAATAACAATTGATATCAGGCCAAAATTCAAATAAATTTTAGATTTTGGTCCTATAGCTCAGTTGGTTAGAGCACCTGACTCATAATCAGGTGGTCCCTGGTTCGAGCCCAGGTGGGACCACATAAACACCTGATATTAATTTTCAAAACAAACCCTTCTTAATATGTGTATTAGGAAGGGTTTTAATTTATATAGAAATCATTAAGTGATAAACTATTTAATCACTTTTTTAATCAGTATACTTTAATATAATCTAAGAAAAATGAAATAAGATTTTTTCATTTGATAAAATATCGTATTACAACATTATAATCCATTATTAATAATAATCTATGAAACCACTTTTTATATTTATTCTAATCGTATTGTTTAATTATTCTAATGCACAAACAATTGACAACTTTAAAATTGAGCACAACCCATCGAGTTTATTCATAAAATTACATGTTGTAAATACTCCAGGATGTAAAATGGATAGTTTACTAACTTCATTTAATACTATGAACCAAAGCTCAATTATTGAACTGTGGCCCGGTCAATGGACATCACCATTAACATCAGGAACAATTGATTCTATAATACCAAATAAACATGGTGAAAATGATACCGTAATGACTATTAGATTCAAAATTGATCCTATTTATTTAGATTACCCTCAAATACGCATCGTTTATAGCATAAATGGTAATAATTACATAAGTTTACCCGATCTTGTCTATACACAATTTTTAAAATCAAATCATTATAATCCCTGTTTTGCATCCGTTGGACCAAAAAACAATATCCCAACCATCTATTGGGAAAGTATAGAAAATAATATGATAAAATACTACATTATAAAAAGAAATGGAGAAACGATAGATACTATTCAATATGCTACTGGAATTATATCCTATACAGATTCAACAAATTTAGATGCCCCAAGTTTTATACAAACTTATTCTATTGAAGCTATAGATTCATCTAATAATCATCGATCAGGAAGTACGACAACATTACATGCTAGAAATTTAGCATCAGTCGATGGATTAATTGAAATGGATTGGACAATTCCTATTACATCCTCAACTATTAATCATTTTATTATTTATGAATATAAAATATTAGACTCATTACACGATACGTTAATAGTAGTTCATACTTTACCTTCTAATATAACTCAATATAGTGTAATTAATCCAAATGTAAATAGCTCATATATTGTAGGAACCTCAAATCTTAATTGTGCTGGTACTGCAGAAAAGAGTTTATATAATAACATACTACTTTCTAACAAATTAAGAGTGAAAGGATCTACTCAAACAACTAGTATCGAAACTATATTCAATGAGGATAAAATTGATGAAGTAATTGGATACTTTGACACTTTAGGCCGTCAAGTTGAGCTAACAAATACTAAAGGATTAATTATAACACGTTATAAATCTGGGAAAATTGAAAAAAAACTATATTAATACTTTCGTATTATATAGCTTCTTTTCGTTATACTAAATAAATAAGATATTCGTTTAAATAGTATAAACAATCCCAATACTATGAAAACGGTCATCACCTTCATCCTCCTCCTTGGAGGAATGACTTCTTGCACCCCTGCTAGTCATGTTACCTATACGGTTAAAAACTCAAGTTCTATGCCTTTTACTTTTCAACTTTCCTATGATTTAAAGGATACAACAATCGTTTTTCATCCGCATGAAGAAAAGAAAGTGGCCTATTTCCATCGTTCAGAAGTTAGACCATC
Organism: Flavobacteriia bacterium; assembly: GCA_947455515.1. Lineage (GTDB taxonomy): Bacteria > Bacteroidota > Bacteroidia > Flavobacteriales_D > Crocinitomicaceae > CANHVK01. The sequence goes on along the minus strand of CANGOF010000091.1, from coordinate 6,309 downwards.
GTTTTTCAAAAAAATAAATGTTCTTGCTATGCGCAAAAAGAAATTTCTATTGAATTTAAAAGATGAAAATTCTTGGAAATTTACTTTGAAAACCAAAGATTTTTTCAAGTCAAGTCGTGGAGATTATTCCGTTGCGATTTTAGATACCGACTTTAAATAAATGAAAAACCCCGACACTTAGCCGGGGTTTGAATTTTTAAACTTTTTTAGTTCTTTATTATTTCCAGTACCTTTCCTCCAAAATCAGTAGTTACTTTGATTAAGTAGATACCAGCCTCTAAATTTGTCAAGTCAAATAAATTTGCGCTACTTAAAAAGTGAGTATCTACAATTTTTCCGTCTAAACTAAAAATTTGAATCGACCTTATTTCTCTGGACGATTTTAGGCTAATAATTCCATTTGTCGGATTTGGGAAGGCAAGGATAGACTCATCCAATTTTAATCCTTCCGAAATTAAACCAGCAATCAATTTTTTCTTAAACATAATGGAAGATACATTTGTTTTTATTGGTGGATTATAATCAAAGAAAATTTCCGCTTTTTGAAAGAGTGTGTCATTAATAATAAACTCTTTTAATCCATGATATCTTAAAAGGATATTTCCATGCTTATGTTCACCTATTTTATTATTTGCATAATAACAAGTAACATTATTGTCTTTCACATCTATTTTAACCGGGGAAGAACTTTCAATAACTTCAAGTGATTTGACATCCAATTTTGAGGCATCTATCTCTTGATGTACAACTTCATTTTCTATCGTGTTTTTAGTCGGATTTTCAAAATCTATGTAATAGTTGAACGTCATTGGTGCTTTTTCAAGGGGTATCGTAGATCCATTTAAAGGTAGGATATAATTAGATTTAATGGAATCTGCTATTTGAGAACTAAAATTAAACGTGTTATCATGTACAACAAAATCAAGTCCATCAATGGTAACGGATACCTGATACAATAATGAATCGTTAAGGTGAATGGATGGTTTCTCAAGGAGATTTTTCACTTTAAAAATGACCGAAAATTTTCTTGTTTCAAAAGGCATTAGATTGGAAAAATTACTTGTCAATTTACCGTTTGAGACCAATGAAAAGAAAGAAGAATTCTGAAAACTTTGTAAGCTATCGTTAAAGAATAAGTCAATAGTACCATTCGTGGATACGGAAGCTTTATTTCTAACAAGAATATCGTAAGAAATAGTACCTCCAATTAATGCTGTGCCGTTTGGAACCATTAACACTTCAACATCTTTCAATGAATTTTTAGCACTTAAACAAAAATTAACCAAGGTGTCTCTGTTCAATGAGTCTGAGAATAAAATAGAAGATTGAAGAGGAAAAGATTTGAAATAATTCGTATCCATTAAAGGCTTCAAAATATAATTTCCAGCAGGTGTATAAAATGATACTTCATTTAATTCAGTTGAAAAAGAATACGTTGTTTTATTAAAATCTTGCAATGCAAACTTGGTATACCTAAGCTTTAAAGTATCGTTATTGTCACATCCATTTGCATTCGCATCAAAACGAATTTTACCTCTCACTCGATTGTAATCTCCACCTGGTGTATTCGTACAATACGTATTTACTTCCACAGAGCTTAAACCTTTATTTTTTAATGAATCTAAAAGCGTTTTTTTATTTAAATCATCTGTACAAACGTATTTTAATGTAGGAAGATTTGAAAAATATACATCCTTTACATTTCTTCCATTCTTTAAATTCACCCAAAATAATTTTGAATTATTGGATACATCTAATGTGCTTAATTTTTTATTGGAAGAGACATCCACAGAAGTGAGATTGGTATTCGTACAAGAAAAAACAACTAATTCTTGTTGTTTCTGTAAGTCAATCGTATCCATCGGATTTTCATCTAACACTACGATCTGTAATTGGGGATTATTTGCTAAGGAAAGCTTTTTTATCTGATTTTGTTTTACGATAAAATTTCTTAAAACAGAATTTGTACTAACATCCACGGATGTCAATTGTGAATTCATGGAAGAAAACACTTTTAAATTGGGACAATTTTGTACTTGAATGGAATTTAAAGCAGGATTCGTTGCACAATCTACAACCTGTAAAGAAAGATTATTATTACATCGTATTTTGGAAAGAATTGAATTAGAGGATGCGATTAACGTGTCAATTTTCGTATTAGAAACATCGATATATTTAATCCCAATATTAGAGATTACATTGAAATTTTTTAACTTTTGATTTGCTATTAAAATAGTATCTACTGCCATTCCTGTTAAGGATAATTTTACCATTTCAGAAAAACAACTTATACCATTTAACGTTTTAATAGGATTGGTTGGACCATCACTAATAAAGATGGAATAGGCTTTTTTAGCTTCATTGATACTTATTATCCCATTATTATCCGTATCCAAAATAACTTTGGTAGAAATCTTTGAAAGCGAATCATACGAAAACACTTGAATTCTACTATCATTTAAATTTTGTGTACTCACAATGGACGCAAATATTGAATCGTTAAAAGAACAATTTTGAGCCGATGCAAACAAAGAGCACACAATAAATCCAAAAAAGAATAGGTTTTTCATGTAATTAGATAATAACAAAGATAAGAGAGAAATTATTGTTTTTCAAAGATTTGATTTGAAGTTCCAATTTCGCTGTTTAATCGTAAAATATACGTTCCAGATTTTAATTGATTTGCATCACTGGATAATTTGCATTGACATGAAAAAGAATACATTTGTGCAAAAGAAATCGTGCTTAGAAATAGAACAAAAAATAATAGGTTTGTTAAATTTTTCATTGATTTAAATTTTATTTACTCAAATGTAAATAATGAAAAATGATAGTATAAGAACAAATTAGAATTCGTCGGGTTTGAATTAGAATTCGTTAAATTGACTTTAGTAAATCTTGAAATTTATCTTTTTTACGAACAGAAACTGGCACTTTCGATAAGTCATTCATTTCAACAAAAAGTCCATCCGTTTTATTAAATGCCTTAACATACGACATATTAATCAAATGAGATTGATGTACGCGTTCAAATCCATGAGGAGAAAGCAACTCTTCATATTCTTTCAATGTTTTGGATATAAGAACTGGTTTGTGGTTTTTAATGTAAAATTTAGTGTAATTATCCTCACTTTCGCAACGAATAATATCTGTCACTTCAAACACATGGGTTCCGTCTGAATTAGATAATACAATACGCTTAAATTCTTCCGTTTTTTTGCGAATGTTTTCCAATAAAATCCCAACATTTTCATTGCTGGAATTTTTAATTACTGCTTGTACAATCTTATCTGTGACTTGTTTTAAATCCTCTGGATCTACTGGCTTCAATAAGTAATCTAAGGCTGAAAAACGAAACGCCTTAATCGCATATTGTTCAAATGCTGTAATAAAAACAATTTGCTGATTGATTTTCCCATTACGTTGAATCAATTTTTCCAGTATATCGAAACCTGTACCATCTCCCAATTGTATGTCTAAAAATAACACGTCCGACGGATTTTCTTCAATGACCTCTATCCCTGAAAAAACACTCTCCCCTTCTCCTACTACTTCAATTTGTGGTGCATAACGAGAAAGCATACTTTTTAGTCCTATACGTAGATTAGCATCGTCGTCGATCAATATAGCTTTTATCATTTTTTTAATTAATTACAGATTAATAATTAGTAGATTACATATTAAATTTACAAGTATTGAAGTGGAATTTTAAGGTAAATTTTGGTACCTGCAATTTCATTGTTTTCATTCGTAATTTCTGAAATTTGAAGCGAAGTCTCTTTTTGTAGAATAGTCTCCATCATAGTTAAACGTTTCTTAGTAATACTTAAAGCCATTGATTTGTGCACGTTGACCAAATTTTCTTTGCCTTTTTGAGAAGCATATATTCCAATTCCATTATCTGTAATTGTACATTCTAAAAAATCCTCATGCACATCAAAATGGACTGTAATAATTCCATTTTCTTTCTTTGGAACAACTCCGTGAATAATCGAATTCTCAATGAAAGGTTGTAACAATAAGGAAGGTAGTGCTACATCATCTTCAATCTCTTCAGAGCGCGTGATTGTATAAGTAAAACAATTATTAAATCGTAATTGCTCTAACTCTAAGTAATTTTCTAAACTCTCGATTTCTTTGTGAATTGGAATTAGTGGTTCTTTAGAAAATTCCAGTGTGAGTCGCATTAATTTGGAAAATTTCGATAAATATTTAATCGCTTCATCCGTATGATTTTGAATAATGAAACTGGAAATGGAGCCAAGACAATTAAATACAAAGTGAGGATTCATTTGTAAATGAAGTGCTTTTTGTTCGTACTCTATTAATTCCAGTTTTAGGTTCAATGTTTTTGTTCGTTGTTGTCGATTATAGAGCAAGATGATAAATCCAAATACAACCAAAACAAAACAACCAACCAAGATTGATATTTGCTGATTTCGCTTGATTTTTTCTTGGTAAATCAAGGTGTCTTTTTCTCTTTCTTTTTTATAAAACAATTCCTTTTTATCAAATTCAAAATTCATCTCCGCTTGAATCGTATTACGAATATTTTCTTCACTTCGGATACTATCTTTTGCCTGACTGTAAGCTACAAAATGTTGGAGTGCTAAAGTTGCATTATTCTGTTTTTTATAAATCTCATACAACTTCAATTCCGTATTTTTTATCTGATCCAGTACTCCAAGTTCTTTTGACAAATTCAAAGATTTATGCATGTAACTTATAGCTGAAGGATAGTCCTTAGCTTCTATAAATATTTCACCTAAATAATAATAGGTATCGGAAATTCCAAATTTGTCGTCTATGGAAGTGAAAACTGAAACCGCTTTTTCAAAATTAATTTTGGCATCTTGAATTCTATTTTGTGCTTTATTAAATAATCCGAAATTATTATACAATTCTCCTAAACCTCTCGGATTCGGATGTTTTTTAAATAAATAAAAAGCTTGATTATAATAATCATTTGCTTTCTTAAATTGTTTTTTATGATTGTAGATATTTCCAATGTTTGTTATAGTGATCCCCATTGTAGGATCTTTCAATTTCTTTTGAAAATTCAAACATTTCAAAAAATAGATGAGTGCTTTGTCTTCTTTGGCCTGAGAAAGATAAACAATACCAATGTTGTTATACAAGCGACCTGTATTCTTGTTGTTTTGTATGGATTCATATAGTTGAATTGCTTTTCTGTAATAGGTCAAAGCTTTACTATAATTACTTTGTTCAGAAAACACAACGCCAATACTTCCGTATGCCCTTGCCAAACCTTCTTTTATTGTTAATGATTTATTATGTACGTATTGTTTTTCAAGATAATTGGTAGCGCTATGAAAACTTTCTAATGCTTCCTTATAGTTGCCAAGCATGATATTAGCATTTCCTATATTTTGGTAGGATAGACAAATGTATTTTGGACTATTACTTTTTATGGAAACCTCCAGACTTTGCTTCGCATAATAGAGCATTTTGTCTGGATTTGATTCTAAGTATTCTTCAGAAATTTGATTTAATAATTTCGCTTTGTTGGATGGAGATTTTTCAGTCGTTGTTAACAATAACATAGAATCGATTCTAGGATTAACAGAACCTAAAACCAGTGTCGATAAATAACACAAAAGGAATACTATGAGAGATTGTTTTTTCAATTTATAATCTTTGATACAAAAATAACATTTAAGTCAGAGGTAAGAGAAATGAATTAGAATTCGTCGGGATTGGATTAGAATTCGTAGTGAAAGTTGAGTGACAATAAAACCATTAAGGCATTTAGGATGTTTGGGGTAGTTAAATTTGGAGAATAATAAGGCTCTTTACTTGGTTCTGTCTATCATTTTTTCTAAATTACTTAATGGTAAGAAATCCTTCCGATACAAAACAAAAAACCCGACACTAGGCCGGGTTTAAAAGATAATTAATCGTATTAATCTTTTTTGATTTCTAGTACATTCGCTCCAGTACTTGTGGTAACTTTTACCAAGTAGATACCAGTGTCTTGGGAGGAAAGATCTATTTTTTGTGTAAAATCGTTTACTAAAATGGTTTGTAAAACACGACCATTTAAGTCGTACACTTCAATATTACTGATTTGCGTTGCAGCTTTTAAGTTGAAAATTCCGTTAGAAGGATTTGGGAAAGCTACGATAGATTCGTCTAAAGAGATTCCTTGTACACCTAAACTTTGAATCAATTTGTCTTTATACACTGTTGTTTCGTTGTTCGTTTCCACTGGAGAATTGTAATCGAAGTAGATATTTGCTTGTTTTAAAATTGTATCTCCTTCTTTCAATGTACCTAATCCGTGTAACT
>CANGOF010000090.1 GCA_947455515.1 Flavobacteriia bacterium | reverse complement strand
AGAACAGGTAATTGATTATAAGGCGAATTTCTATCGTAAGGTATATGTTTACTCATTTTTTCTATTTGTTAAAAAATCATTAAAAATTTAACCAATAACAATATTAAGTATAAAAATGAACAAAAAATGCTTATCCGTTAAAAAAACACCAAAAATTTAACCAATAGCATTTTTCCGTTCAAATTGTCAATAACATAAGTTATTCAACGTCTATCCTTAATAACTATCTAAGCCCTATTTTACTGAAACTAGAGTAAATACCTACATTTGGTTTGAAAACAACCAACTTAGTAAATTATGATTTCAGTATCCAATTTATCCCATGAATTTCAAAACACCTTGGCATTGAATAATGTCTCTTTTGAAATAAAAGATGGTGCAATTGTGGGGTTAATAGGACCAAACGGTTCTGGTAAAACGACCTTACTTCGTTGCATAAGCACCTTACAATCCATCCAAACTGGTCATGTTTTGATTGATGGTATTGATATTCAAGAGTCACCGAGAGAAGTACATAAAATCATCGGATATTTATCGGATAATTTTGGTTTATATGATGACCTTACAGTGCATCAATGTTTGGAGTATACGGCGATGAGTCATATCGAAAACGTGCAGAATTTGGAGGAGATTGTCAAACAAACAGCGATCGATGCAGGCGTTTTTGAGTTTATTGATAAAACAGTTAACACCTTATCTAGAGGTATGCGTCAGAGGGTTGGTATCGCACAAGCAATCATTCATAATCCAAAAATCGTGTTGTTGGATGAACCAGCTTCAGGCCTTGATCCAGAAGCACGAATTGCACTTTCACAGTTGATTATTCAATTAAAAAACAAAGGGATGACCTTGATTGTTTCTTCCCATATTTTAGCAGAATTGGAAGATTACTGTACCGAAATGATCATTTTAAAAGAAGGAAATTTGATTGAACATACACAATTGATCAATCATAAAACAGGTGGTTCGACTAAAAACATCATCAAACTAGTAGCCGAACATTTAAGTGAAGAGGTTGTAAATTCGTTTATTAACACATTTGAAAGTAGTGTTAAAATTCTTGAAAAAACAACAACTGAAATCCTTTTTGAATTAAATGAAGAAGTAACGAAACAACATCTTTTACTTTCATTTTTAATTCAACAAGGAGTAGAGGTTAAAGAAATAGCAGCTGTAAAACGCAACTTACAAGATGAATATTTAAAAACAATTCAAGAAAAATAATATGAGTTTACTAGAAAAAAATCCAGAATTCAAGAAAAATATTTGGTTAGAAATTAGTACCCAACGACTCATCATGATGCCACTAATTATATTAATGGTGGTGCTGTTAGCTAGTTTAAGTTCGTTGGGAGATACCTACGACAAACTAACAAACATTAGTTATTTTGGAATGGTGGTCATCTTATTATTTTGGGGAAGTAAAGTTGCTTATTCAAACATCATTCATGAATACAATGATCGAACATGGGATTGGCAACGTATGAGTATCTTAACACCTAAACAATTAATGATTGGTAAACTGATTGGAGCACCGATTTATAATTGGTATGGTGCAATGATTTGTTTATCGCTTGTTTTTATATTCGGTGTGATGGGAGATAATTCATCCATAATAGACATCATTGTAAATAGTGTCTCTACGTTATTATTAGGAATAAGTTTATTAAGTGTAAGTATCCTTTTTGCATTGTTAAAAATCCGTGAAGGAAATGGAAGAGATAAATTAAAAACAGGTCAAATATTTATACTACTTATTCTATTTGCACTCTTCTTTAATAGTAGTGCTTTTAATTTTATGTTTAACAGGTTATCATTTAGCACTGTAAATTTTGTCACATGGAAAGTCTTTGGAGAAAATTTATTTTATGCGATTTGGGCAATTATCGGTTTACTTCAAGTACTACGAAGAGAACTAAACTATAAGAATAAATCGTATTTATGGGTGTTGTTTTTATTGACATCTTCACTTGTTAAAACAATGGTTGTAATGGATAGTATTAAGCTGTTTGTTGACAACTACGTTTTTGTATATTTTGCTATTTTAAGTATACAAGCAATTGCATTATTCTACTTATTGTTATTAATAGAACAAAATGAAATTTCTTCATTAAAAATCTTGTTACGAAAAATCAAGGAGAAAAATTACACCTACTTAAATTACAATGCACCATTATGGTCTTTAACTTTTCCATTTATAGTCATTGGATTAATAATGATTTGGGTGTTGTTTGATAAAAATATATTAAACAACGATAGTTATCTATTAGCACTATTTTATAAGAATGTAAAATTTGGGGAAGGATATAATTCCTTCCAAACATTAAGTATCGTCTTAGGAGTATTATTTTTTGTACTTCGAGATTTTTTAATCATGTTATACTTACAAACTTCTTCAAAGAAAAAAAGAATCGGAGCAGCATTTATTTTATACTTGTTTTTATTGTATGTAGTTTTTCCTGGTTTAACTTCTACGATAAATAGTACAGTTGCATTACAGTTATTTATACCATTATCTGTATCGGGGAGTTTTCTATTTCCACTCGTAGAATGTGTATTAATCTATTTAATTATCCGTAATAAATTCAAATAATCTTTCCTATGAAAAATATAATTATAATCATTCTATTTATTAGTAGTTTTTCTTTTAGTCAAGATACTATAGTAAAACGAACTTCAAAAAATAAAGGTACCTTCTTTTTTTACTGGGGATGGAACCGTGGAGCGTATACCAATTCAGATATCCATTTCCAAGGAACTAATTATGATTTTACCTTACAAGATGTGCAAGCAAAAGACAGACAAAGTAATTTTGCTTGGGATACTTATTTTCAAAGTATTACAATCCCTCAATACAATTTAAGAATTGGGTATTTCTTAACAGAAAAATATTCACTTTCTTTTGGAGTAGATCACATGAAGTATGTAATGGTTGGTACTCAAAATACAATAATAGATGGAAAAATAGCAACTGGAACTACTTACGATGGAAATTATTCTAAAACTCCTTTTACAATTGAACCTAATTTTCTAAAATTCGAACACACTGACGGTTTAAATTATTTAAACGTAGAAGTACGTAGGCAAGATAAATTATATCAATACAAAAAAGCAAGCTTAAATCTTACAGAAGGATTTGGTGGAGGTGTAATTGTACCACGAACAAATACTACCTTACTAAATTACCCACGTTACGATCAATTCCATTTAGCAGGGTTTGGTTTGGGAGCAATGGTAGGTTTAAATGTAGAATTTTGGAATCGTTTTTTTGTTCAAGCAGAAGGAAAAGCTGGATATATTAATATGCCAAGTATTAGAACAACAATGCATGTGGAAGATAAAGCTTCTCAACAATTTGGTTGGATTCAAGGAAATGTTGTATTTGGTGTCCGATTTTAACCATATAAGGGATATAAGATTACATTTAGGGATAAAATAAGACAAGTTTAGAGCCTTTTGTGGACTAAAGGATAAATATAAAAGTGACGGAATGGAATTAACAAATAGGGGTAGTTATTCACAATGTTTAAATAAGAGGGTGGAAGATTGACCTAAAATAAGCGATTATAGAAAAAAGATATGGATAATAAACGTGTGTAGAATGTTAATTACTGTTGAAAGAAACTAAAAAATAAAGCTTGCATATTAAATATATAATTACAAACCATATTAGTTTATTCATATACAAGTAAAGTTTTGGTAAGTTTTAGTTAAAATGCACACACAGATACGAACAGAATGAGACACTATTCATAATAAAAGTTATTCAATTATTGAAAAAGTAGAAAATTGTTAATAGAAGTGTAATTATTTAAAAAATAATAGGTTAAATAGAATTAAATTGTGAATAAAGGAACGTTTTTTCTTCATAACTCATAATTCATAATTCATAAACAATCAATTATCCACATATTAACAACCTTAATAAAAAGAAGAAATAAATCTTTATAAATTTTTTCTTTTCTTTTTATATTAAAAAAGGAGTTTTTGATAAATTTTTCTTTTTCAAATATTCTGAGTATCTTAGATAGATAATCTATTTAAGATGTTATTTATTAGATAGTTAAAAAAATAATATGGGAAATTACAAAGTACTTATCGTGGAAGATGAATTGATCGTTGCGAAAGATATCAAACACAGTTTGGAGCGTATCAATTATGAAGTGGTAGGTCTTGCAAGTGATGTTTCAGAATCAATCGAATTGATGGAACAAAATCAACCAGATATTGTGTTGATGGATATTATGTTGCGCGGCGGAGACAGTGGTATTGATGCTGCTGAAATCATCCGAAAGGATTTTAAGGTTCCTGTAATATTTTTAACTGCGTATGCTGATTCAGCGACTTTAGAACGAGCAAAACGAGCAGAGTCTTACGGATACATATTAAAACCTTTTAAAGCGGTTGATTTACAAACAACGATTGAATTAGCGATTTACAAACATGCAAAAGAAATGGAAGTAGAACGTGAGCGCGATTTACTTTCTACGATTGTTGAACATGGCGATGTAACTTCCAATGAAATTTATGTAAGAGCTTCCAGTAAGTTGGTGAAAATCAAAAAGGAAAAAATTCTATTTGTTGAAGCATTAAAAGATTACGTGATATTACATGCTGAAGATAAAAAGTTTACGATCCATACTACAATGAAAGACATAGAAAGTAAACTAGGAAACAAAGAATTTATCCGTATTCACCGATCGTTTATTGTACGTTTGGATAAAATTGAAAGCATTGAATTACCAAATTTACGTTTGGAAAATGACAATCACATTTTACCAATCGGTGGTTCTTATAAAGATGAATTATTTGGAAGAATCAATACGATTTAAATTTTAAGTTCTTAAATCAAGAAGTTTGCTTTTTAGATTTTATAGAATAAACAATTTTTAAGATTATTAAAACCAATTGTACAATAATACAAATTGGAAATATAAAAATATAGGACCATAAAATCGCTCCATTTCCTGATTGTTCACTAAACATATTTTTTCCAAAAGGTGTAGTAAGTAGTAAATAAATCACTGGAGACAAAAAGAATAACGTATTAAGTATTAATCCAATATTTAATAATTTTTTACGTTTAAGCTCATTATCTTTTAGAAAGAGTAATATTAAGCTTGAAAAAGGGATGAAGCTAAAAATTAAGTATTCCATAAAATAGTTTATTAGTTATTTTTTAATGACTTTCATAAAAAGTACTAATGCTACAAAAATAAAGAAACTACCAAAAACAAATGGCATTCCATAAATCGGTGTAGAAAGTGTAGAGAAAAAATAGAAAATAGCCATCATTAATGGAGGACCAATAATTTCTGCGATACTTAAAACACTCGTCATAACACCCTGTAATTCTCCTTGTTCGTTTTCTGAAGTTTTATTTGACATCATCGAACTAATTGCAGGATGAGCTAAACCAGAAAACGCATAAGGTAGCATAAAAGCATATAACATCCAACTATGCGTTGCAAAACCAATTGCCAACATTGTAAATATGGTTATAACCATACTTATTGTTGCTGTCTTTTCATCTCCAAATTTCTTGGAAATTTTTCCTGCTAATCCACCTTGTATAATAGCTATACAAACACCAACTGCAGTTAACGAATAACCAACATCACGAATTTTCCATCCAAATTTTTCAATGGTATAATAATTCCAAGTACTTTGAATAGCCATCGAACCAAGAAATAATAAAAATAGGACTACAAAAATCCAAGCGAAATTTTTATACTTTTTCAGTTGAAAAAATGCCCCAATGGGATTAGAACGTTTACAGGAAAAAGCACGACGGTTTTCTAAGGATAAAGATTCTTTTAATACAATGGAACCATAAATTAAATTGGTTAACGATAATCCAGCTGCTAATAAAAAAGGTGCACGCATATTGAAGTTACCTAATAATCCACCAATCGCTGGTCCAATAACAAAGCCAATACCGAAAGCAGCACCAACCATTCCAAAATTTTTCGTTTTGGTTTCAGGGGTAGAAATATCCGCGATATATGCGGTTGCTGTAGTATAACTTGCACCAAACATTCCTGCTAAACATCTACCAACTACTAACCAAGCTATGGTAGGGGCAAAGTACATGAAGATGTAATCGACACCTAAACCAAATAAAGACATTAATAAAATTGGTCTCCTTCCAAAACGATCACTTAGAGCTCCGATAATTGGTGAAAATAGAAATTGCATAAATGCATAACTTCCTAATATTGGACCATAATATTTTGCAGATTCCGTTATACTTATGTTTGCAATATCTGCAACAAGGCTTGGTAAGGAAGGTATGATGATACCTAAACCAGTTGAATCAATAACGATGGTAATAAAAATAAATAGGAAGGCATTTTTTGAATTCATCTCTTTTAAAACTTTGTCTCAAAAGGATTAAAATTTGCTATTCCTTCTACTTCTTTAATGGAATTATTTTCGACACGCATCACTCGATGTGGAAATTTTTCTACCAAAGACATATCATGCGTAGCCATCAAAATTGCCGTTTTTTGTTCTTGAGCGATTGTCATTAATACACGCATAATTTCTTCCGAAGTTTCTGGATCTAAATTTCCAGTTGGTTCGTCCGCTAAAATTAATTCAGGCTTATTTAATAAAGCACGTGCAATAGTTACACGTTGTTGTTCACCTCCAGATAATGCATGAGGCATGGTGTGTAATTTATTTTCTAATCCAACTATTGCTAATACTTCATTTATTCGTGTGTCGATTATTGGTTTATCTTTCCATCCTGTAGCTTTTAAAACAAATGCTAAGTTTTCATAAATTGTTCGATCTGTCAGTAATTGAAAATCTTGAAAAACGATTCCAATTTTTCTGCGCAACATAGGAATGTCATTTTTTGTTAAGGTACGTAAATCAAAACCTACTACCGATCCTTCACCTTCCGTTAGTAATAACTCCCCATACAATAGTTTCAAAAGACTACTTTTTCCAGTACCTGTTCTTCCAATTAAATAAACGATATCATTTTCGTTTAGGTCAATATTTACAGAAGATAAAATCGGATTATCTTGTTGTTTAATTGTGCAATTTTTTAGTGAAATAACTTGTTCCATTCGAAAGACTATTTGATGTAAAATTGATAAATAATAATTCTATAAAAGAAACGTTGTAAATATTATCTTAACATGACCACGTGTAAAACTTTTAAAACACGCGCTTTTGATAGCGATTATGCACTTTAAATTTACTATTTCAAAATAGAAGAATATGAGCCGTTTTTTGGTTATCCTTACATTTTTTATTATCCTTCCTGTAACTGCGCAAATGACTGCAAAGTACACGAATGAATACGTTGTTTTTCAACGAGCACAAGACCTTTTTGAAAAGGAACAATATGGTGCATCACGACAAGAATTTCGTGTTTATTTAGATAAATGTACCGATAAAAATGATCCAACATATACCAAAGCAAGTTACTACGAGGCAATTTCTGCATTAGAATTACAACAAAATGATGCTGTTGCATTGGTAGAAAATTTTATAAAAAATTATCCTGAAAGTATTTATAAAGCTACTATCTACTACAAATTAGGGATGTATTATTATGGTAAAAAAGATTACAAAACAACTATTCTTTGGTTAACTAGATTAGAAAAAGTAGACATTTTAAGAGAACAACAGGATGAATATTTTTTCAAATTAGGCTATTCTTATTTTCAATTAAAGAAATATACGGAAGCTAGAAATACTTTGTATGAAGTAAAAAATAGTAAAACGCAGTATGGTGCTCCAGCGTTGTATTATTATTCGCACATAGCCTATCAAGATAAATCATACCAAACCGCATTGGAAGGATTTTTAAAATTAAAAGCAGATAATATGTATGCTGCTATGGTTCCTTATTATATCTGCCAAATTTATTATTACCAAGGGAAATACGAAGAGGTAGCACAATTTGCTTCTACGTTAAATGACAGTACGAGCAAGGCAAATCAAAAACAGGTTAACCAAATTATTGGAGATTCTTATTATCGAACAGGTAAATTTGATCAGGCAACGACTTATTTAGAACAATATAGTAAAGCGGCTAAATCTTCACGATCCGAAGATTACCAATTAGGATATACGTATTTTAAAATAGGACAATATGATAAAGCGATAAAACAATTAGACAAAGTGACTACGATTAAAGATGACATGGGTCAATTAGCTTTTTATCATATAGCGGAATGTTACGTACGTAAAAACGATAATACTGCAGCGCGTAAAGCTTTTGATGTAGCTGCTAATTTAGAATTTAGTCCTAAAATTCAAGAAGATGCTTTGTATAATTTTGCAGTGATTTCTTATAAAATAGATGTCAATCCTTTCAATGAAGCATTAAAAGCACTGACTTTATACATTCAAAAATACCCTGAGTCATCACGTAAACAAGAAGTGTATGAATATTTAATTAATGTATATACGCAAACTAGTAATTACGATGAAGCATTAAAATCACTGGATAAAATTGCTAAAATGGATATTAAGTTAGGAACGGCTTATCAAATTATAGCATATAATCGAGGAACAGAACTTTTCTTAAAAGGAAATTATTTTAAAGCAATAGATGCTTATGAGTTAGTAGATAAACACCCAGTTGATTTAGTAATTTCTGCCAAAGCGAAATATTGGAAATCGGAAGCGCATTTTTTATCTAAAAATTATATTAAAGCAATTCAAGGATTTAAATCATTTCTTGATTTTCATACAGTATATATGCATGATTTAAGAGCAGATGCTTATTATAATTTAGGATATGCTTACTTAGAAAAAGAAGAATATAAATCTGTGATTGAATCTTTTAAAATGTTTTTAGAAGAATCAAAAAGTATTAAAAACAAAGAGAAAAGATTAGATGCTTACTTGCGTTTGGCGGATGCTCATTATATGTTGAAAGATAATGATCTGGCAATTCGTTTTTACAAAGAAGCGTATGAAATGAAAATAGGATTTGAAGACCAAGCCTTGTATTACATTTCTAAATCCTATGAATATAAAGGTGATTATGCAAACAGTATTGTTTACTTAGAAAACTTAATTAATACCTATACGCAATCTAAGTACTTAATGACCTCTATGTATGAATTAGGATTGACTTACCGTCTACAAAAACAAGATGTAAAAGCGTTGACTTATTTTGAAAAAGTAATACAAGATTATCCAGAGTCTATATTGGTAAAAGGAGCAATGGTAGAAATTGGGGATATTTATTTAAAACGTTCCGATTATGCATTAGCGGAACAAATGTTTAAAAAAGTACTTGAATCTTATAGTTCCGATCGTAAAACGTGCGCAGATGCTGTGAATGGTTTAATTAACATGTATAAAGCACAATTACAACCAGAACGTGTAGAAGAAATTTTAACGCAATACGATTGTGCAGAATTTTCTAAAGACCAACAAGAAGAAATTTATTACCAAGCTGCATTTGATCCGTATGTAGATAGTGCATACACACAAGCGATACCAGTAATTGAAAAATACCTAACTAAATTCCCAACTGGTAAATTTCAAATAGAAATGAAATCGTATTTGGCAAATGCTCATTTTCAATTAAAACATGAAGATACAGCGATAAAAATTTATCGTAAAATATTAGAAGGACCAACCACTGATTTTTCGGAATTAGCAGCAGTTCGTGTTTCTAAATATTTATATAACAATAAAAAATACGATGAAGCTTTAATGTATTATACAAAATTGGAAAACATTAGTTCCAAAGCAGACATATTAAAAAACACCCATATCGGATTAATGCGTTGCCATTTTATTTCGGAACATTGGAGCACCGCTTCAGAATACGCGAATAAAGTATTAAGTTCCTCCCAATTGACAAGTAATATTCGTTTAGAAGCTGAATTTGCATTAGGTGTATCCAGTTATCATTTAACAAAAAATGTAGAATCTAAAAAATCGTTGACATATGTTATCACGAATACAACGACAGAAATAGCAGCTGAATCTCGTTTCTTAATTGCTGAAATGAGTTTCAATGATAGAGCATTTGATCAGGCTGCAACAGAAGTAAAATCGGTAATTTCTATGAAACCTGCCTACGATTATTGGATTGCAAAAGGATTATTATTAGAAGCTAAAATCTTTGTTGAAAAAGGAGATTTATTCCAAGCGGAACAAACGTTGAATACAGTATTAGAAAATTATCCACACCAAGAAGATGGTATTTTATCCGATGCGAAGAAACAATTGGAAGAGGTGATGTTTAAAAAAATTCCACCAAAAGCGGAAGATATTGCGCCAGTTGAAACACCAGTTGAGATTGAAATTGATGAAAGTAAACCGGTAGATATAGAAGATATTATGGAAGAAGTTCAACCTGAAAAACAAAACTAAGATGAGAAAGTTACTACTAATAGCATTGTTCTTAGGGGTTAGTTTAACTCATTTTGGACAAGTAGAGAAAAGGGATACTTTTTTCGTTGATGTTGTAGCGAAACGTCAAATAGAACCAGCAACGCGTATTACAAATAATCCTAAGCTGATAGACACAATTATTACGCATAAAGCAATAGAGTATCCTTTATTGAATATGAAATATGAAACGTCTATTAAATTGGAACCGATTGTTCCAGCGAATGTAAAAGTATCCGGAGACAATAAATTACCTAAACTTTACAATGGATATGTGAAGGCAGGTATTTCTACACCTTTTATGCCAATGGGAGAAATTTATTACAATAATACTCGTTCACGAAAGTATGTGTATGGATTAAACATCAAACATTTGAGTTCTTTTGGTGAAATTAAAAAATATGCACCAGCACATTTCGATAAAACTAGTTATAACGCTTTTGGAGGAATTAAAGAATTAACGTATTCATTAATGGGGGATCTTCGTTTTGATAATTATGGGGTAAATCGTTATGGAGTATTAAATCCTAAGGCATCTTTAGATAGTACAGTACAACGTTTCAAAGAACTGGGTGGTTCATTAACTTTTATGTCTAACCGTATGGATAGTTTACGTTTAAATTATACCATGCAAGTGAAAGCATATCATTTATCGGATGCACAACCAAAAGATGCGAATTCTGCTTCTTTTTATGGAAACGAATCTAATTTTTCTTCCTTAAATAACTTTTGGTACCGTAAAAACAATAATCTTTTTGCAGCAGATGTAAATTTTATTACAAATCATTTTACATATGGTAAAAAAGGACAACAATTAAACGTAATAGACACTGCTATAGATGTGTCAAACACTATAGTTTCATTTAAACCGTCGATTACAACGTATGCAAAATCGAATCGTTTGAAAGTGCAAGTAGGAATGGATATAAGTGGATCTTTTTCAACTAATAATAAGATTTATATTTTCCCAAACATTGACGTAAAATATTCCATGTTTGAGAATGTCTTAATTCCATATATCGGTTTAAAAGGAGGTTTAAAACAAAATAATTTTAAGTCTTTAACTTCTCAAAATGCTTTTATGCAATCCAATCCAACACTAAACAATGAAAGTAATTACAATGTTTTTGTAGGGATAAAAGGTATTTTAACAAAACGAATGGAATTTAATGTAAGTGCTACTTTTGCTCAAGTAGCGAATAAAGCTTTATTTGTTTCAGATTCAGCATCTGCTCATCGCCATAGAAATCAGTTTAATGTGGTTTACGACACAATGTCTGTTTTCACTGCAGAAGCTTCCTTGTCGTATCAAATGAACGAAAAATTAAAATTAGATGGGATCGGTCGCTTCTTTAATTACCAAGCAAATAATAATCCATATGCATGGAACTTACCAACTTACCAATTCATAATTCGTGGAAACTATGTATTGAATAAAAAATTAATTTTCCATGTAGATATTAATGGAGAAGGCGGACGTAAAGCGCAAGTATTTGATAGTACTTTAGCTAAAGTTACCAAGGAAGATGGTAAATTGGTAAAAGACTTAGGTTTAATTATCGACGGAAATATAGGTGCAGAATTTCGATATACAGAAAGAATTTCAGGATTCTTACAAATTAATAATGTAGCCGCACAACAATATTTCAGATGGTATAATTACCCTGTTCAAGCATTACAAATAATGGGTGGTGTTACCATACGTTTTTAGTGATAAAATAGATTCAAAAAGAAGAGGCTGTCTCAAAACCAATTTGAGCAGCCTCTTTTTTATTTTCTATAAATTTCCGTAAAAATTCTATTTTCTATTTTCGGAAGATTCTCACGGAGTAAAAAAGTATTTTAAAGTCTAAAACAGCCCTTTTAGGCTGCTTTTT
>CANGOF010000089.1 GCA_947455515.1 Flavobacteriia bacterium | reverse complement strand
TACTCACTAAACTGAATTTGTTGTTGTATTACAAGCATTTACGGGATGTTTTTCGTAATTAAAGATACGAAAAAAGGGATGAAAAACCTTAGTCTTTCACCCCTTTTAATTAACATTCAAGTCTTAATTAGACTTTTTCAGTGCCCTCCATTTTTGACAGCCTTTTTTTATGCAATTTCTAAATCATCTACCGAAATTACTCCTTTAATTTCTGGAGCGACTTTTAATAATGCTTCTTCTAAACCTGCTTTAAGTGTCATGACACTCATGGAACACGAGCTACAAGTACCTAATAACTTGACCCTTACAATTCCTTCCTCTGTAATATCGATTAATTCCATATCGCCACCATCATCATGAAGAAATGGTCTTAATTGTTCGATGGAAACCTTTACTAATTCTATTAATTGCTCTTTCGTGCGCATCTTATTTTTTCTTAAAAGATTCGAGTGTAGTAATGAATGTTTGAGTGATTTCTTCAAAAGCCTTGGAAGTAGGGGTGTTTTCTTGGAAAACTGCTGGTCTTCCAACGTCTCCAGCTTCACGAACAGATTGAACCAAAGGTATATGTCCTAAGAAAGGTATATTCATTCCTTCTGCTAAATTTTTAGCACCATCTCTTCCAAAAATATAATATTTATTTTCAGGTAATTCAGCAGGTGTAAACCAAGACATGTTTTCAATCATACCTATAATCGGAACGTTAATATTTTCCAGTTTAAACATATTTACACCTTTGCGAGCATCTGCAAGGGCAATTTCTTGAGGAGTACTTACAATTACAACTCCATCTATAGGAACAGTTTGAACTAACGATAAATGTATGTCACCAGTCCCTGGAGGTAAATCGATTAATAAAAAGTCAAGTTCTCCCCAGTGTGCATCTGTAAAAAGTTGAGTTAGTGCCTTAGCTGCCATAGGGCCTCTCCAAACAACAGCATTATCTTGATCGGTAAAGAATCCTATTGAAAGAAGTTTTATACCATGATTTTCAACAGGATTAATTTTTCCTTCTCCGTCGATATCGATCATCGTTGGTCGCTCCCCAACAACATCAAACATCGTAGGCATGGATGGGCCATAAATATCAGCATCTACAATTCCAACTTTGTAACCGGCTTTTGTTAATCCACCGGCAAGATTAGCAGTTACTGTAGATTTACCTACGCCACCTTTACCAGATGCAATTGCTATGATGTGTTTAACATCGGGTAATATTTTTCTTCTAGCAGCAATACTCTCTGCAGGTAATCCTTTTACTATAGTTGTGTATTCGATATTTTTGCCAAACTTATTTTTAAAATTGTATTCAATCAATTCTTGCAATCTTTTTCTTGCATGAAGTGCTGGATTAGAGACAAAAACTTCTAAATGAATTTTTGAGTTGTCAAACTCTATCTTTTCTACTAAGTTAGCAGAAACTATGTCTTTTTTTAAATCTGGTTCAATAACGTTTGAAAGTACGTTAAGTATTTCTTCTCTAGTAATAGACATAAGAAATTATAAATTATAAATTATAAATTGAGAATTGACCATTATTTAGAAATAATTGTCGATTTTATTGAATTAATGCATTTTTCTTGTAACTCGGCAATTTCTTTAGTAGTACCCGTTTCTCGAGTTTCTAAAACATAAATAATTCTATTTATTTCTTTCATTATAAACAAATGATAAGATTTATGTTCTACACCTACCTTTTTTGAAGCATTCTTTTTACCCTTCACATTTAGTGTTCGTTCATACATTAAAGTATTTGGTGTTTTTTTTATGAATTTAACCTTGTAAAATTCTAAATCCTTTAGTTTTTTTATTTCAGCATTTAATATTTCTTTATCATTCCCCCAATCGTTGATTATTAATTCGAAGTTGGGTCCTATTTTTAAATTCCAAATAAAATCACCCTCCGTATGTTGTACCTCAACTTTTGTAGAAGCTCCAATGTTTGAAGTTTCATCGGGTAATAAAATAGTAGCAGGAATATCGAACTTTTCGAGTGAAAACTTATTGAAATCTAATAATATTTCATCATTAGCTTGTTCATCGTTAAGTTCATCTGAATGAGTACAAGAAGTTAATACTAAGCAATTGATAAATAAACAATAAAGAATAAACTTACACTTCATAAGATTACATTTTCGAGGTTTGATTGAAACAAAGATACAATTTAAGACTTTAAAAATACGTTTTATATTGTTTTGAATTCCGTGTATTTTTTGAAAAGCATTTGAAAAAAAAGGTTTTTTTTCATTATTAATCGAAACAATCTTAAATTTACAACCTATTTATCAAAAAAAACAAATATATTATGAAATACTTGATTCTATTATTATCTTTTTGTTTTAGTTTTATTTCGTTTTCCCAAAAAAAAGAACTTACACTCAGTGAGTCAGTTTTACAGCAATATCGTGCTTTAGGGCCGGATAAAATGTACGGTTTTAGTTGGTTGCCTGAAACGGAAAAGTTCAGTCACTTGATTGATAAATTTTCAACGATTCAAATAGAGTCTATAAAAGATTCGAAGTTTAATATTAGAATAACTATTTCGGAAGTTAATACAGTTTTAAAAACTGAATTTAGAAATTTCTTTGGTTATTCGTGGATAACCTCAGATAAAATTCTTCTACATACAGAGAATGAATATTTTGAATATACAATTTCTTCTAAAACGGGACGTAAAATTTTAGAAATAAATGAAAAAGCAGAAGATTTAGATTATTTATCAGCAAAAGAAGCTGTTGCATATACTCTACAAAATAATTTATTTGTTACTATTAATAATGAAACAATACAAGTAACTTCCAATTCGGATAAAAATATAGTTTCAGGAAAATTCATTGCACGTAATGAGTTTGGAATTTCTAAAGGTACATTTTGGTCTCCAAATTCAAATTTGATTGCGTTTTATCAAAAAGATCAATCGGAAGTGCATGATTATCCATTGTTAGATATTGAGTCTACTCCTGGTGAATTGAAATCGATTAAATATCCAATGGCAGGACAAAAATCTGAAAAACCCAAAGTTGGAATTTATGATTTTAGAACTAAGAAAACGGTCTTTATTTCTCCTAAAGGTAAAAATGATGATTACTTAACAAATCTATCTTGGACTCCGGATGAAAAATACGTAGTAATAGTTGAGGTAAATAGAGGTCAAAATCATTTATGGGTGAATATTTACGATGCAAATACAGGTGAATTTGTGCGCTCTTTATTTGATGAAAAAAATGATAAATGGGTTGAACCTGAAAATCCAGTTTTCTTTCCATCAAATAACTCTAATGATTTTGTTTGGATTAGTCAACGTGATGGGTTTAACAATTTATACTATTATGATTGGAGCGACAAATTAAAACTACAATTAACAAATAATACATTTGTCATAAAAAACATTATTTCTACAATTAATGGAGGTAAAGAAATTGTCTTTATGGCTACTGGACAAAATCCACTTGATATGAATTATTTTGCTGTTACATTAAAAGGTAAACAGCGTCAAATTACTAAAAATTCTGGAACACATACTTTACAAATTGGTTTAGATGGCAAATGGTTTTTTGATGAGTTTTCAAGCCATTCTATTCCATCAAAATCATTGTTGTTGAATTCAAAAGGAGATGTAACAAAAGAATTATTAGTATCCAAAGATAAGTTAGCAGATTATAAAATCGGAATTACTGAAATCGGATCTATCAAAGCCTCAGATGGAACAAAATTGTATACTCGACTGATTAAACCAAGTAATTTTGACTCAACTAAAAAGTATCCTGTAATGGTTTATGTATATGGAGGTCCACACGCACAAATGATTCAAAATGAATGGTTGGATGGGTCTAATTTGTGGATGCATTGGATGGCTGAAAAAGGGTATTTAGTTTTTACAGTTGATAACAGAGGTTCTGCTAATAGAGGTTTTGCATTTGAAAGCGGGATTCACAGACAATTAGGAACATTGGAAATGGAAGATCAATTAGAAGGAGTTAAGTATTTGAAATCATTAAGTTATGTTGATTCTAATCGTTTGGCTATTCATGGTTGGAGTTTTGGTGGTTTTATGACTACTTCTTTAATGCTTCGTAAACCTGGTACTTTCAAAGTAGGTGTAGCTGGTGGTCCAGTTACTGATTGGAAATATTACGAAATCATGTACGGCGAACGATACATGGATTTGCCTGAAGAGAATGTAGAAGGTTATAAGAAAGCTTCTTTAATGAACTATACTAAAAACTTAAAAGGGAATTTATTATTGATCCATGGAACAGTGGACGATGTAGTAGTTATGCAGCATAATTATTCTCTAATTCAACAATTTGTAGAAGATGGTATTCAAGTAGACTTTTTCCCATACCCAATGCATCCCCATAATGTTATGGGGAAAGATCGAGTTCATTTAATTGAAAAAATCTTGACCTATATGATTAAAAACAACAACTAATACTCAGTCATTATAACATGGAATTTCAAGTAGTAGAAAAAGCATTTAGACTCATGTGTACTGCTAAGACTTTAGCAGAAAAATACGAGGACAATAAAGAGATTACATCCAAATATGTGCATGCTACCTCACGTGGTCATGAAGCAATTCAATTAGCAGTTGGGTTGCAATTGTTGCCTCAGGATTGGGTTTCTCCTTATTACCGAGACGATAGTATTTTGTTAGGAATCGGAATGACTCCCTATGAATTGATGTTGCAAGTGTTTGCTAAGAAAGACGATCCATTTTCTGGAGGAAGAACGTACTATTCTCATCCTTCTTTGAAACGAGATAACATGCCTAAAATTCCTCATCAATCTTCTGCAACAGGGATGCAAGCGATTCCAACAACAGGAATTGCGATGGGGATACAATATAAAGAAAAACAAGGGTTGTCTGAAGATTTTGGAGAAAAAAATCCAGTTGTTGTTTGTTCGTTGGGAGATGCATCTTGTACGGAAGGAGAAGTTGCCGAAGCATTTCAAATGGCTGCCTTGAAACAATTCCCAATTTTGTATTTAGTACAAGATAATGGTTGGGATATTTCTGCGAATGCCAAAGAAACAAGAGCACAAGATATTACGGGGTATGCCAAAGGGTTCCACGGCATAGAAGTAAGGACTATTGATGGTAGTAATTTTGAAGAATCTTACGCAACAATTCAAGAAGTATTTGAAATTATGCGTAGCGAAAGAAGACCTTTTATCGTTCATGCAAAAGTTCCTTTATTAGGTCATCATACTTCTGGTGTTCGAAAAGAATGGTATAGAGACGATTTGGAGGAAGCAGCTACGCGTGATCCTTATCCAAAATTAAAAGCTGCTTTTTTAAAACATGGAGCAACAGAAACTCAAATTTCAACGATCGAACTTGAGGTTAAGCAATTTGTGGATGAATCGTATGATAAAGCCTTAAACGCACAAGATCCATTACCAGAATCCATTCAAGATTTCATTTTTGCTCCAAGTCCAATTACGGAAGAAAAAGGGCTACGAGAACCTCAAGGAAAGAAAAAAACGGTGATGGTTGATAGTGCCTTGTTTGCAGTACGTGAAATCATGTCAAAACATCCAGAAGCATTGTTATATGGTCAAGATGTAGGAGGACGTTTAGGAGGCGTTTTTAGAGAAGCAGCAACCTTAGCTCAAACTTTTGGGGATGATCGTGTTTTTAATACGCCTATTCAAGAAGCGTTTATTATTGGAAGTACCGTTGGAATGTCAGCAGTTGGTTTAAAACCAATCGTTGAAGTACAGTTCGCAGATTATATTTGGCCAGGCTTGAATCAGTTATTTACAGAGGTGAGTAGATCTTACTATTTATCGAACGGTAAATGGCCAGTAAGCTGTATTATACGTGTTCCGATTGGAGCGTATGGTTCGGGTGGACCTTATCATTCTTCCAGTGTGGAGTCTATATTAACAAATATTCGTGGGATAAAAGTGGCATATCCATCTACAGGGGCTGATTTAAAAGGGTTGATGAAATCCGCATTTTATGATCCAAATCCAGTAGTGATTTTAGAACACAAAGGCTTGTATTGGTCGAAAATTCCTGGTACGGAAGGAGCGATGTCAATTGAACCAGATGATGAATATGTGATTCCTTTTGGAAAAGCTAGAGTAGTGAAAGAGGCGAATGAATCATTAATTCAATCAGGAGAATCCTGTGCGATAATTACCTATGGACGTGGAGTTTATTGGTCTTTAGAGGCGGAGAAACACTTTGAAGGAAAAGTAGAAATAATTGATTTACGTACTCTGAATCCCGTTGATTTTGATACGATCAATGAAGTTACTAAGAAACACGGTAAGGTAATTGTGGTTACTGAGGAATCGGTGGAAGCTTCATTTTCTTTAGGTATTGCAGGCAGAATACAACGCGATAATTTCAAGTTTTTGGATACTCCTGTACAAATTGTTGGTTCTGTGGACACACCAGCGATTCCATTGAATTCAACATTGGAAGCTGCGTTGTTGACAAATGCTAATAAAGTGAAAGAAAGTATTGGGTTTGTGTTAAGTTACTAATGTGCCGTACTTATTTCATGCAACAACAACTGAGTAGCTAACGCTACTTGCGAGTAGTTTTGAGATGAATTACCAAAGGAACCTGCAGTAGTAGACCAAATTTGTTTGATTAATTCTTGACCTCCTTGTGTTGGTTGAATTTTATTGATTACAGCGCGAACATTGGTTGCACCAGCATGATATACGTGCATAACCAATAATCTAAACCAAAGATCAGTTTCATTATATGAAATATTATGCGCTTGTAGGATGCTTTTAACGGATGGTATGCATGAACGCGAAATTAACTGTGCTGCACCAAAAGCAGATCGTTCGAAACTTTCACGTTCGTCTACAGAAGTATTAACAATCAATCCATAATTTCGAGCAACACTTGGCATCAATTGAAATGCGCCATAAGCCCCAGATTCTGATTTTTTGAGTTGAGCAGGACTTTCAATTAGTAGTATAGCCTGAGCATACCATGGGTCAACGCCATATTTTTGAAACAATTGAATGCCTTTTGTGATGTTTGGAGACACTTCTTTTATTTTATAAAAATCATTTTTCCCTGTAGTCACATTTATTTTTTCAGCAGCGGTAATGGCGTGAACTAATTTTAAGCTGTCTTTAAAAAATTCCTTTTGCGGTTCTGTTTTTTTCATCCAGTCGTGGTAACTGACTTTGTGCAGTACTATACGATTACAAGCAACATTTATTAGACATGAGTCAGGTGAAAGCGTAATGATTTGTTTCCAAAAAAGCGTCTGTGGCAAAGTGTGCCAATTGTCTTTATAGATAATTCTTGGGTGAATGATAAGTTGTTTATGTGTTAAGTTTTTTATCTCAAGTATTTCACTGTCAGTTGAATGAAAAGGGTTTTGTCCAAAACATACAAAGCTTGTAAAAATGAAAAAATAGATGAATACGCGCACTTTTTTCTTGTAAAGTTACGATATCGAACGTTATTAGAAAAATTTACGTAGTTTAGATTCGTAAAAAAAGATGTTGTGCGTAAACTATTAGTAATATTATCTTATCCTTTTTTAGGGTTGATTTTAGTATATCAATACTTAATTAGTCCTATTTTTCCACCCACATGTCGTTACCATCCAACGTGTTCTGTATATTTTAAAGAAGCATTACTTACTTGGGGGATCTTTAAAGGAACGTATTTGGGAGTTCGACGCATTTCACGCTGTCATCCTTGGGGTGGAGGAGGGCACGATCCTGTACCTACTAAAGTGAAAAAATAATTATTTCCCTTTTGCTTTAATAATAGTTATTAATGTGTAAAACATGATTTTGAAATCTAATGACAATGATCTATTTTTTAAATAGAGTAGGTCATATTTCATTCTTCTTATCATTTCATTTACATTTTCAGCATAACCAAACTTTACTTGGCCCCAAGAAGTTATACCTGGTCTAACAGAGGTTAGTTGTAAGTAATGAGGTTCTTTTTGAATGATTTGATCTATGTAAAATTGTCTTTCAGGCCTAGGACCTACTAATGACATATCTCCTTTTAATACATTTATAAATTGTGGGAATTCGTCTATTCTTGTTTTACGTAAAAAATTACCTACTGAAGTGATTCTTGAGTCATTTGTACTTGAAAGTTGGGGGCCGTTAATTTCAGCATTAACAAACATTGTTCTGAACTTAATTATTTTAAACGGTATACCATTTTTTCCAATTCGCTCTTGTAAGAAAAATATAGGTCCTTTTGAATTTTGTTTTATCAAAAAGGAAACAAAAAAGTAAAGAGGCATTAGAAGAATGATTGATAAAATTGAAATACAAATATCAATTAAACGCTTACTACTTTTTTGCCATGGGGCCATTTCGTCCGAAGGAATTTCTAATAACAATGCTCCAAATAAATTATTCAATTTAAGAGAACCAGATAAAAAATCGTACATGTCAGGTATGATTTTTATTTTGATTCCCTTACCTTGAATCGTTGCAATAAGTTTACTTAATAATTCATGTTCGTTGCTTTCTATAGCAATTATAACATCCTCTATAGGATAGGTGGAAATGATATCTGATAAATTAGTTATATTTCCGAGACATTGCAATTGGTTTTCTAAAGCAGAATCATTGTCTTTTATTCTTAAATAACCGATAAAATTTGTTCCTATACCAAGTGGTAATTGTTGAATTTCGGTAAAAATTTGAAGAGCTTTTTCGTTTCCTCCAATAATTAAAGTCGTAAATCCTTCTTTTTTTGTTTGAATTTTTTTAACCTGATAGGTTGTTAAAAAGTAACGGGGAATAAGTGTTATAATAAAATGAATAGAAAATAACGCAATCAAAGATTTGTAATATGTTTGATGATTAGGGATTACGTCGTCTAAAAGTAGTCCAAAAAATAATAGCAGTGACCCAAGTATTGACCCTATCAATGTGAGTTTTATAATACGTATTCTATAAAGTCTCTTTACTTGCAGGTAAGTTCCTTGAAGAGAGTATATTAATAGCCAGAATAATGGAATTGTCAAAATTCCTAAATAAAATTGCTTGTCTTGAATAAAAGAAGAGAATTCAATTTGCGTTTTTCTAAAATAGAAAAAAAGTAACCAAGAAATTATTGACGAAACATAATCAATTAGAAATAAAATATATGTACGTTTAGAAAAAACCATTAAAAATATACCAATTTAATATTGTCAATATAGATATCTGAAGAATCTTTTCCAGCATCCAATTCAGCTTCTATAAATTGCTCAAATTGATTATAATTTGTTGAATAAGATATTATCTCTTTTAAGTCAATGTAAATTTTCTTCCATTTTTTTGTTGCGTCAGACTGAGCATTTAATTGAATGTTTGGATTTGTTTGGAATGAATTAGCTCCAAAGCATTTAACTCCAGTTAATATAGTATTAGTGTTCATGTAGTCAATTTCAAGAAACACCTCACTTCCAAATTGAGGTAGAGTGATTTTATCTGTTTCTCCCATCCATTTTGAATTATTTGTAGTCAGGTGTATCCGTCCATATTTTTGACCATATTTTAAAATGGAAGGATTTGATCCAGTTGTTAACAATGGTGAGAAATAAGGATCTGTTGCTAATTTTAAACCTGCATCTTCAAAGTTTTCTATCCAAAATTTGGTCTGTGTATAATATTTTGTTGTAGGATTTATTGTCAGTGTTTGATTTTTAATTAAAGTTGTACTAAGAACATATGGTTGTAAAAATGGATAAGTTCGTTTAGTCGAAGCTATACCATTATTATGTATTGCAGGATATATTGCAATTTTTTTTGCGCCATCTAAAAGTAAAGGCAATTTAATTGGTAATTCAAAATACCCAATAAGTTTATCATCTATTAATAAATATGCATCTGTAATATTATGCGTTAATTCACCTTCCAGATTTGTTTGATTTTCTTGTAATACCCAAGGATTAATATATATCCAGGAAGGGTCAGGATTGTTTTTTACACAAGAACTTGTAATTGAGTAAACTAAAAAAAATACAATATATAAAACTAACTTCATTAATTATTAAACGTAAGAAATAGAGATTTGTTGCCTATCTATTATACAAGTTTAGCAATTATTTCTTTAGTAATATAAATTGCTTGTAGACCGTCTTCTATAGAAACAAAAGGAGGAGTATTTAATTTAATAGATTCGTGAAAATTACTTAATTGAGATTCAAATATTTCCACTTGTTTTTCTTTCACAGATAACTTCTCAAAAACGAGTGTTTCCTTTTCTAATAAATGGTTCAAATGAATTTTATTTTCTTCGAAATCCAAACAAGTTAAGGATTTGTTATTGAATAGCTTTAATGTATGTCTTGGAGAATCATAAATAGAAGAAATCAATAAGGTGGTTGTACAGCCATTATCAAACTCTAATCGAGAATCAATCGTTTCAATTTCATAGCCATCTTCCGGTATTAAAAATGAAGATGTCTTCCGAACTTTAGCCTTAATTAATGAAATGATATTTTCAATTTCATAGAATACAATTTCTTGAAGAGTTTCGTTGGAATGTTCTGTATTTATGAATGTTCTTTGAAGGTTAATTAAATTTGGTTGATTAAAATTTTTAGATATACTTTGGGTTATTTTTTCAAAACGTAATGGAGAGTTTAATTGAACGATCGATTCTGCTTCGATAGATAAATTATATAGTGTGTTTACTTGATTAATATCTAACGAAAGTAAATTGTTTATGAAAATTGCTTTTCCCTTTTTTATTGCATAACAAGCATCATCAAAATAGGTGAGGATGGAACTAAAATAAATACATTCGGATTGATCGATTACTTCTTTACTTGAAGTTTTCATGATATCTAAACTGTATTTAGGGAAATTTAAATCGAAAATTCCTGAAATACAAAAAAGACTGTCCAGTCTTCTGAATAAATTTATTTCTTCTTCATTATACCCTATTATACCTAATTGTAACATCTTAATGCAAAGTTAGGTCTGTTTACACTTGATTTTTTGAATATTCTCACGAGTTTTTAACAGTTAATTACTCATTAATTAATTTAGGGTTATAAAAAAAGCTTCCGAAGAAGCTTTTTATGATATTATTGAAACATATCTTTTACTTTTTGAAAGAATCCTTTTTCGGAGCCATCCAATTTTGGTTTAAAATTATCACTTTTTTGAAGTTTTTCAAGAAGTTCTTTTTCCTCTTTACTGATTTTTGAAGGAGTCCAAATATTAATATGAACAAATAAATCACCTGTTCCGTAACCTTGTAATTGAGGTAATCCTTTACCTTTTAAACGAAGCATTTTACCGCTTTGAGTTCCTGGTTCAACCTTAATTTTTGCCTTACCATTGATGGTTGGGATTTCAATACTTTCTCCCAAAACAGCATCTGCAAAATTGATATAAGCATCATAATGAATATTGTCACCTTCTCTTCTAAGTGTATCATGTTGAATCTCTTCAATTACAACAATAAGATCACCAGGTATCCCGTTAAAAGGTCCAGCGTTACCTTTTCCAGTCACGCTTAATTGCATTCCTTCTTCTACTCCTGCTGGGATATCGATTTCGATAACTTCTTCTTGGCGTTTTAATCCGTTTGCATCTGAATCCGAAGGTTTGTAGTCGATTACTTTTCCTGCACCTTGACAGGTAGGGCAAGTAGTTTGTGTTTGCATGTTCCCAAGGAAAGTCTGTGCCATTCGAGTTACACGACCTTGACCATTACAAGTTGTACACGATTTAGAAGTTACACCTTCTGCGTTTACAAGTTTGTTGACTTTAATTTTTTTCTTAACCCCTTCCGCAATTTCTTCCAAGGTTAATTTCATTTTCACACGAAGATTACTTCCTTTGATAGTACGTTGACCTCCGCCACGTCTACCGCCACCAAAACCTCCGCCAAATACATCTCCAAATTGAGAGAAGATGTCGTCCATATTCATTCCGCCACCGCCAAAACCGCCGCCACCATTCATACCTGCATGACCGTATTGGTCATAACGTGATTTTTTATTAGCGTCGCTTAAAATTTCGTATGCTTCAGCAGCTTCTTTGAATTTTTCTTCTGCTACAGCATCATCTGGATTTTTATCCGGGTGATATTGAAGGGCTAACTTCCTGTAAGCCTTTTTTATTTCTGATTCATTAGCATTTCTGCTAATTCCTAATACTTCGTAGTAATCTCTTTTGTTACTCATCTTATATCTTATTGTCCTACAACTACTTTCGCGTAGCGAATAACTTTATCGTGAATATAATATCCTTTTTCTACATCATCTACAATTTTTCCTTTTAAGTCCTCTGATGGAGCAGGAATATTTGCAATAGCTTCATGTAATTCACTATCAAAAACTTCACCTTTAGAAACCATTGGTTTTAATCCTTTTGTTTCTAATATACCTTTTAATTTGTTGTGAATTAAATGGAATCCCTCTTTCAAAGCTGCAGTATCTTCTACTTTTTCATTGTTTGTAATTGCACGTTCGAAATCATCTAATACAGCTACTAAATCTTTGATTACACCAGAGCTAGCAGTTGAAATTAGTTCTAATTTTTCTTTATTTGTACGCTTTCTGTAGTTATCAAATTCAGAATACAAACGCAAAAATTTATCGTTTAACTCTGCGTATTTTTCTTCTTGTGTAGGTTCTGCTATAGGTTCTACAGTTTCCTCAGAAACTGTTTCTGTAGTTTGCTCTTCTGTAGTTGTATCTTGATTTTCAGAAGTCGCTTCGTTTTGAATCTCTTCGTTTATTTCTTTTTCTTCAGACATAGTATTTCGTTTTGTGATTATTCTCTTACAAAGAGTTTGCCATTTGCTTTTAATTGT
>CANGOF010000088.1 GCA_947455515.1 Flavobacteriia bacterium | reverse complement strand
TACTTTCAGAAAGATAATGTCAATGCACTTAAATATTTAAAAGAATTTCAAAACTACGAGTCGAAAGACATGGAGCGTTATGCCGTAGATCACGATCAAAAATTGAGTGAGATTAAAGATATTGTAACACAATTGGAAGATGAGGTTGCTTTATATAATAATCCTGTACCATTTAAACCTGTTAAGGTTCCCTATGTTAGTTCTCCAATTGATGATTATATTCCAATGATTTCTCCGGATAATGAAGTAATGTTTTATACGAGAAGGGTAGAAAAAAAGATTGCTGGTGATCCAACCATTCATCATACGGAACAATTTACATTCTCGCAAAGAAATAACAACACTTCCCCATTTGCGGATGGATTGCCATTTACGGCTCCATTTAATGATGGATATTTCGATGGTTACGGCGCTGCAACAATGGCTGTGGATAACAAAGAAATGGTTTTTTGTGCTTGTAAAGACATTATGAGTCAGGGACAAAAATACCGAAATTGTGATTTGTACATTACGCGCTATGAACGAACAGGGAAAGGTGGTAATGATTTTTCATGGACGCCATTTGAAAATTTAGGACCAGGTATTAATGGTACTACGAGTTGGGAGGCGCAGCCAACCTTGTCGGCAGATGGAAATACGTTAATATTTACCAAAGCGGGTCCAAAAACGGAAGACAATGATTTGTATATATCTCATCGTATGACGAATGGAAAATGGTCGAATGCTTTACCAATGAAACAATTGAATACTATTGGGAAAGATAAAAGTCCTTTTTTACACCAAGATTCAGAAACACTTTACTTTGTTTCTTCATCATCAGATACACGTAGAGGTGTTGGTGGGACAGATATTTTTTACACTCGTTTAGAGCGTGATGAAAAAGGAAAAGTTAAGAAAGACAAAGAAGGAAATGAAATATGGTCTAAACCTAAAAATATTGGATATCCAATCAATACGAAAGATGATGAGGTTGGAATTTTTGTTTCTACGGATGGCAAATTAGCGTATTATTCATCGAAACATGAAGGAGATTGGAATATATATCAATTTGATTTATATAAAGAAGCACGACCACATCCGGTAGCTTTAATTAAAGGTGATTTGAAAGACGATGCAGGAAACCCTATTGATGGAGCGACCATAGAGATTGCATATGGAAGTACAGGAGAAACGGAGAAAGTAAAAGTAAACGGGCACGATGGAAAATACGCTGCCATAGTGCGAATTGAAGATCCTCAAGATATTGCAATAACAGTAAAAAAAGAAGGACATTCCTTTGATACGAAGATGATCACAAAAAAAGAGATTGAAAAAATCAGAGAGTTTGTAACAGGAGAAAAGAAAGAACATAAAAAGGAGGAAATAGCAGTAAACAAACATGAGAATCATAAAGACACTTCCCATTTAGCAACGACACATAAAGATTATTTACATACAAAAGCAGCTGCTACGCATCATACGCAACAAAATGTAGGAGGTAAAGATTCAACGATTGTTACTAAAAAGGAGCCGATAATAAATAAATCATCAGCGGATATAGTTCAGAAAGGGGAAGTTATACAATCGAATGAAAAGAATGGAGTTGTAGCTATTTCACCTGCAGAAGAAAGCGAAAATTCAATTTTGGATGGTGAATCTATTCATGCTCAATCTACCCAACTAACTGAAAATTCGATCATGGATGGTGAGGCTTTACCAACCTCAATGGTGTTACGAAGTGTAAATATGGATGTTAGCCCATTGAAAGAGGGGATGACCTATGCGATAAAAAACATATTGTTTGCAACTAATTCATCTGTTTTATCTGATCAGTCAAAATTCATTATTAAAGAGTTCTCTAAATTTATGTTAGAGAATCAGAATATTGATATCGTCATTCAAGGACATACGGATGACCAGGGGGATGCGACAAAAAACCTACAATTATCGGAAGCACGTTCAAAAGCTGTAAAAGCTTATTTGGTTAGCTTAGGGGTGGAAGAAGTTAGACTTGAAGCAAGAGGATTTGGATCGACTATGCCTAAAGTAGCAAATGATTCAGAGAAAAATAGAGCTATCAATCGAAGAACTGATTTCTTGATAAGTAAAATTAGATAATTATTTCACTTTTTTTACTTCAAAATAATTTGGCATTAACATGTAGTTGTTACCTTTTGAATGGCAAGCAATACAAGATGTTCCTTTTCTTGAAGTAGGCTCGATAATAGTTTTATCCGCATTGAAATATGACCAAACCCAACCATTTTGATCAGCATAATCATTTTTAGGATCTTTAAACAATACAGCATATTTATCTGGTTCTCCTTTAATTGTATACATTTCATTAACAATTAACGAACCATCAGGAAAGTTAATACCATCGATGATTCCTCCGTTTTCATTTAATATTGATGAGGCTAAATCATTATATTTTGTACGTAAATATATTGATTTATGTCCAGCTTGTTTTGGTGTATTTAGGTATTCGGTACTTAAATTATAAAAAACAAAACCATCTTTTCTTTGTGCTTTTTCAAATAATTCAGCATCAAATCCAGAAACTGATCTGTCTTTTTTACAAGCAGAAAATAAAGTTAATGTCAATAAAGAAAATAAAAATAAGCTGGACTTAGTCATGTGTATAATAATTTAGGATAAAAATAGGGATAAATTTGTAGTTATTTCTTAGTTAATAGATTTTTTAAGAGGGGTAATGTTTGGTCGGCTTCAATTTTTTTGCCATCGTGATAGAATAGAACTACTTGAAAAACTTTTTCATTTAGAGATAAATAAGCTACATTATCTGGACTTATTGTATATCGGCCAGCTACTTTTTCAGTTTCCCAATCGACGGAAGGAAAACAAACATAAGCCAATTCTGAGCAAACAATTTTTTCAGTTGTATTTACATCAAAGTTAAAGTCGTATTCTTTACCGAGTTGTCTAAAAGAAAGTATTAATGATTCTTTGGAAAGTTCCGACGAATTTTGAATGGAAATTGGTCTTAAGATAAGTATATCATCCACATTTAAAAAATCTTCTAAGGAACTTAATTGTACTCCACCACGCAATGCTTCTACAATTGATTTGTTATTTTTTGAATCGTCATCTGTGCTGTCAGGACAAATGCTTTTTTGATGAGGTATTACATATTCATTTTCCCAAATTCCTTTTTTTTGCAATTCCTTTTTCGTTCCTACCCAAATAGCAACATGACCAAAATGACCCGGTATAAATTTATCTGTTAGTCGAAATGGTGTTTTTTCAAGTAGTACATCCAATGGTAGTAATTCTGCCAATATTTCTTCTTTTACTTTTTCGTTATGGTATAATTTGCCTTTTCTTGTTTGAATCATACCAATGGAATTTCCGAAAAATTTGCTTACACTATTACTACTTGCAGCACCTATTTTTCCAAAATAATCGGATGTCATTTCGGTTATCATTTTAAATTTTTCTTGCGAAAATAATGCGGGGTCTATGTTTTTTAAATAATTATAAGATGGACTTGTAGTAACAACTTCACACAAGTATTTGAAATCCTCATCCAAGTCATCTGTAATATTGGCTGTTTTTTCTTCAAAAAATTGAATACCTATTTGAATCGTTTTTTTGTTCTCGATGGAGTTTGCCGCTAAAGTTATTTCCAATAATTGATTTTTGGTTATACCAAAACCTTGATCGGTTTCGTTCAATAATTTACGAAGTGTAGGGTTTTGTTTTAATAATAATTCACCTAATAAATAATTATCATATAAAGTTAATGCAGCTGCGAGGGAAAGGATTACAGATTTTGTTCTCAATTCGTCGGGTACAGTATATTTTTCTTTTTCTCGTTTAGAAAGTTCTAATGCACATCGGTACTTATTTGTAATGTTATATAGGTCATTACGAAGTTTTAGGGCGTTTTCTGTTTTGGAACGTAAATAATTGATCGTAGAAGAAGGTAAAGGTCCTTCTTTAGATTGATTTAATTGTTCTGCAATTTTTGACATTCCTGCACGAACAATAAAGCTATATTCGACTAAGTTTTTAAAATTTGAAATTTCGTTGTGTAATACGGAATCGTATTTAGGGATTTTTGTAATTAATTCTTGCCAACACTTTTCAGCATGTTGACTCTCTTTGTATTCTACTTGAGACAGGATGTGTAAATGATTAAAACAAAATAATAAGAAGAAGTAAAAGATAGTTTTCATAGTATATAAAAATACAAAAAGCCCATGAATTTCATGAGCTTTTAAAAGTTTAAATAAGATTAAGCTTTTGTGTCTGATCCTAATAAGTCAGCTGAACTTTGAGAAATTGCTGATTTTTCGAAACGAATTTTACTTCCTTCTGAGTTGATCAGTACCGTATTGTCATTAATTTCTAAAATTTTACCATGTACACCACCGATAGTAACTACTTTATCTCCAGGTGCTAAGTTTTCACGGAATTTTTTTAATTCTTTTTGTTTCTTTTGTTGCGGTCTGATCATAAAAAAGTAGAATACTACGATCATCAACGGAATCATTACATAATTTGGATTCATTTTGTTTTTATTTTAGGTTATTATTTATTTACGAACTATTTCTGCGTTAATTGTAAGTTTTGTTAAAGATGGTTCCGTATTTGCTATAATACGCACTCCTTTGCTTAACATTCCTTCCGGAGCATTGTCTGTACGAACCGTAGCTGAAATTTTACCAGTTTCTCCTGGTTCAATTGGTTCTTCCGGAAATTCAGCAACCGTACAAGAGCATTCTCCTTTTACTTCGGCAATGATTAATGGATATTTACCTGTGTTTTTAATGGTGAAACTTGCTTCCACTTCCTCGCCTAACATTACTTTTCCTGCATTGAAAGTATCATTCACAGAAATTGTAGTTTTATTTCCAATTTCCAATTTATCTTTCGATGCACACGAGAATAAAAGTAAACCAAGTGCTATAACTGCTATTTTTCTCATTATGTTTTTAATTTTAATTGGTCGTGACTTCGACTACCTCAGAAGGACGACTTTTAGTTTGTATTAATCAATTAGACCCCTTCCGATTTTTTGAATTTTGTTTTCTTTTTCAAGTCTTTCAATGGCCTTATCTAAAATACCATTAATAAAACTGCTACTTTTTGGAGTACTATAAAATTTAGAAATTTCAATGTATTCGTTTAGTGTAACTTTTTTAGGGATGTTATTGAATTCTTGTAGTTCTGTAATTGCCAATTTCATTAAGATGATATCCATTTTTGCAATACGATCCAACTCCCAGTTTTTTGTCAATTCATCAATTAATTGAACGTTTTCTTTGTTGTTTGCAATTGTTTTACGAAGTAAAGTTTTAATAAATGGAATCTCGTCTTCTGGATCCTTAAATAAATCCATTATTTCGATTGGTGTATCTTCTTTTGCCTGTTTGATTGTCTTTAACGCAGCAGAGCAAGCCAAATCAATATCGTCTAACCAGTGTATACTTTTCTCCTCAAAGAAATTATAAATTAATTCGGAATTAGCAATCTCCGTTTTAAAAATAGAGACCATAAAGTTTTTGTCTTCTTCAAAAGAGTTTGTGTCAGATTGCATGTAGTTGAAGTATAATTCGCTTTCACGAATTTGCTGCATCACTTTTTTAAACATTTCTCTATGTTCGTCACCAATCCAGTTGACTTTGTTGTCCTCAGAAGCTTCTCTCAACGTACTGCTTGATGTCAATAAGGATAGAACTTTGTTTTCAATAAAACGTTCGTTTGTATCACGTGACTTTGTTTTATTGTCAGCTATTTTTTGTTCTTCGATATCTTTTAATTCATCAAACGAAAGAAGAAGATATAAGTAAAGATCATAAATACGTTCTGTAGTATTCATTAATTCTTTTTCTACATTTTTGTAATCGGTACCTTCAGATTGAAAATAGGCATAAAGAACCTGTAATACTTTAATTCGTAAGTGTCTTCTGTTTAACATGTATGGTGGTTTTTGAATGATTTTTTGAGTAGGAAAGAAAGGACACTTTCACTAATGGATTTAGATTTATGTAATATAATTTCAAACATCCGAGTCAAAAAATAATATAGAACGAATAATATTTACTAGTTGCTAACAATTTTGTTAAATCATTCAATTAGCTTTGCAAAAATAGGAAAATATCAGATGAAGTCACTCAGTTATTTAAATAAATATCTAATTCTTTACAAAGGACGTATTCTATTAGGAATCCTCTTTATTTGTCTCTCGAATTATTTTGGGATTCAAATGCCTAAAATTGTAAAGAATGCAACGAATGATTTCTTAGGTGAAATTAAACACTCTACTGATTTTCAAACTATTTTGATGTTAAGTTTGAAGTTGGCAGGATTGTATCTTCTATTTTCGGTTCTAAAAGGATTCTTTTTATTCTTGACGCGACAAACGATTATTATCGTTTCTCGCTACATAGAGTATGATTTAAAGAACGAGATTTACGTCCAATATCAACGACTTAATTATTCTTTTTACAAAAAAAACACAACTGGTGACTTAATGAATCGTATTTCTGAGGATGTTTCTCAAGTTAGAATGTATTTAGGACCTGGTTTGATGTATACGATTAATTTGGCGATACTTTCAGTCATGGCTATTTATACCATGTTGCAAATAAATGTTTCTTTGACGTTAATTGTTTTGATTCCTTTACCAATTATGTCTGTAATGATTTATAAGGTATCCAGTAAAATGAATTCCTTAAGTAAATTAGTGCAAAAAGAACAATCATTATTATCCACCATTGTACAAGAAACGTTTTCAGGAATACGTGTGATTAAAGCTTATTTACGTGAATTGGAAATGCAACAAAAATTTGATGCTTCGTCAGATATGTACAAGGAGAGAACAATGAAGCAAGTGCGTGTGAATGCCTTGTTTATGCCAACCATCGTATTCTTGATCGGTTTGAGTACCCTGTTAGCAATTTATTATGGAGGATTACTTACTTATTCCAATCAAATTACTCCAGGAGATATTGTAGCGTTTATTTTTTACATCAACATGTTGACATGGCCTTTTGCAAGTGTCGGCTGGGTGACTTCTATTATTCAACGTGCGTCAGCTTCGCAAGAGCGAATCAATGAGTTTTTGAGCATTCAGCCTGCGATTGTGAATCCTACGACTACCCAATTCCCGAAAATACAATCGATCGAATTTGATCAGGTGAGTTTTTCGTATGAAGATAGTGATGTCAAAGTAGTAGAAAATATTTCGTTTACTATTAGAGCAGGAGAAAAAATTGGTTTTATAGGTCGAACAGGGAGTGGTAAATCAACTTTATTAAATGTATTGTTACGACAATTAGATCCAATTTCAGGAAAGGTACTGGTAAATGGACAAGATTTGAAGAAAATTAATTTAGAAGATTATCGTAAACAAATTGGTGTTGTGCCTCAAGAAGTGTTTTTATTTTCAGATACGATTAAGAACAACATTGCCTTTGGAGTTACAGATCATGATGTGACGGAAGAAGAATTGATTTCGGTTAGTAAACAAGCACACGTATACCATAACATCGAAGCATTTCCAGATAAATTTGAAACATTGTTAGGGGAACGCGGAGTAAATTTAAGCGGTGGTCAAAAACAAAGGGTAAGTATCGCTCGTGCATTGATTCGTAAACCACATATGTTGGTATTGGATGATTGTTTGTCTGCAGTAGATACAGAAACGGAAGATGTGATTTTAAAAGCAGTGGAGGATACGAGTATGGAACGTATCACGGTTATTGTAAGTCATCGAATTTCATCCTTGCGATTTGTAGATCGAATTTATGTAATAGATAATGGTAAAATTGTAGAAGAGGGTACGCACGAAGAATTGTTACAAAGAGGTGGTTTGTTTCAAGAAATGTTCGAAAAACAAAGAAGCGAGTAGGGATGAAACATTTTTCATCGCACAAGGAAAGAGTGAAACATTGTTCATCCCACAAGTAACGGATAAAAGAATTTAAAAAATAAAAATATGATATCAATAGATGCAATCGGAGTAGAGTTTAGTGG
This sequence comes from Flavobacteriia bacterium, assembly GCA_947455515.1. Taxonomy (GTDB): domain Bacteria; phylum Bacteroidota; class Bacteroidia; order Flavobacteriales_D; family Crocinitomicaceae; genus CANHVK01. Next base: position 5,037 of record CANGOF010000088.1, on the reverse strand, counting down.
CAAGAAACTATTTAACGATGTTTCATTTGTCATTAATGAGAATGATAAGATAGCGTTGATGGGAAAAAACGGTGCAGGAAAATCTACTTTATTAAAGATTTTAGCAGGAATCAATAAGCCAACAACCGGTAAAGTTTCTGCTCCGAAAGAATATCGTATTGCCTATTTGCCACAGCATTTATTGACGGAAGATAATGCAACCGTATTTGAAGAAACGAGTAAAGCATTTGCTTCTATTTTTGCAATGAAAGATGAGATAGAGAAGTTGAATGAGGAATTGACAGTTCGTACCGACTATGAGTCGGATGATTACATGAAAATCATCGAGCGAGTTTCGGAATTGAGTGAGCAATATTACTCCATAGAAGAAATCAATTTTGATGAGGATGTGGAGAAGGTATTGCAAGGAATTGGATTTTTACGTTCAGATTTTAATCGACCAACTTCTGAATTCAGTGGTGGTTGGAGAATGCGTATTGAATTAGCCAAAATTTTATTGCAAAAACCAGACTTAATATTATTAGATGAGCCAACAAACCACATGGATATCGAATCTATTCAGTGGTTGGAAGATTTCTTGGTAAACAGTGCGAAAGCAGTAGTGGTTATATCGCATGATAAAGCTTTTGTAAACAATATAACGACACGAACGATTGAGGTTACGATGGGGAGAATTTACGATTACAAAGTAAATTATTCCATGTATTTAGAATTACGCAAAGATCGTCGCGAACAGCAACAAAAACAATTTGATGATCAACAGAAGTTTATTGCTGAACAAACAGAATTTATAGAGCGATTTAAAGGAACATTTTCTAAAACCTTGGTGGTTCAGTCACGTGTAAAGATGTTAGAAAAATTAGAGATTATTGAAGTCGATGAAGTGGATACATCTGCTTTACGTTTGAAATTCCCTCCTGCTCCACGTTCTGGAAACTACCCAGTATCCGCAAGAGATCTTTCGAAATCCTATGGAGATCATGTAGTTTTTAAGAATGCAGAAATTACGATTGAGCGCGGGGAGAAAGTCGCGTTTGTTGGGCGTAATGGAGAAGGTAAATCTACAATGGTCAAAGCGATCATGGGGGAAATTGATTTTGAAGGTACAATGGAATTAGGACACAATGTTCAAATCGGATATTTTGCTCAAAATCAAGCTTCTTTATTGGATGAATCTTTAACTATTTTTGAAACGATCGATCAGGCAGCGGAAGGTGATGCACGTTTGAAAATTCGTGACATTCTTGGTGCGTTTATGTTTGGAGGTGAGGAAAGTACAAAGAAAGTGAAAGTATTATCAGGTGGTGAAAAAACACGTTTAGCGATGATAAAATTGTTGTTACAACCAGTTAATTTGTTAATTCTGGATGAACCTACAAATCACTTAGACATGAAAACGAAAGACATCATCAAAGATGCCTTGCGTGATTTTGATGGAACGTTAATCTTAGTTTCTCACGACCGTGATTTCTTGGATGGTTTGGCGAATAAAGTGTTTGAATTCGGTAATCAACGAGTAAAAGAACATTTTGAAGACATCACTAGTTTCTTAGCGAATAAGAAAATGGAGAGTTTGAAGGAGATAGAAAAGAAGTGATTCGTTACTTTTTTCTGGCCAAAAAAGTAACCAAAAAGGCCTTTCGTAACTTTCCTTAGGTCTATTTTAGCTCCGCTCCGCTACACTAAAACCATAAAAACTATTGTTTCGTGCTTATTTTCTCCTAAAGTCGAAAATGCACATCCACATCGTTTTTATTTATCCTTGGAAAGTTACGTCCCTATTCACGATTATTATGATTTTATTAGTTTATTAAATTCTAATCGCTTTCAATGTTGATTTTTCAACATCTTAAATACACCTTTTTTAACTCCCGGAGATAAGGTTTCAAAATAACGTGGTTCAAGTAAGAAGTCTATTTCTTTACGAAGTTCCGGGTGTTTATTTGTTATCTTTACTAAGAACCGAAAGGCAGTATATCGGATGGAAGGTTTTTTCTGTATGTTTTCCCACAGGGAGATGCAAAGGTCGAAAAGGTATCCTTCGTGTTCTTCGTTTATTTCAAGTAGGTATAAAATCTTGAGTAATTCCCGTTGGTGTCCATCTTGTTTATCTTTGATACTTTCTAAGATGGAGGTAATGTATTTGTCAAATCGTGAATCGTTTTTGGTCATTACACTCCAGAGTAACCATGCTGAACGCCAAGAATATGGTTGTTTGTCGGTGATTGCTAATTGGATGGCTTCTTCAAAATATTCCGGGTGCTTATTCAGAAAAGTAACCATTCCATCTTTATAGAGGGTGGTGAGGGATTCTTCTAATGGGGTGAGTATCGGTTCCAAGCGATTATTATGATTGATTATGATTTTATTTTTTCTATTATTCCCTTAATACCTTCACTATCGTTCAGTCTACAAAAGCAGTGCTTTTTCTTCCCTTAAAGGGGGAAGTAAAAGTTCTGCAATTTTTCAAAATTTTAATTTCTCCCTTTGAATTGGATTCCGAAAACTTTTGTCTCGTCACTCGTCGCTCTTAACACGTCACTCAACGGTCCCTGAGGCTCTCGAAGGGCCGTTTAATCTTCCTCCTCCTCAAACGTCAACTCGGCATCTTTCTCCCAAATTTCCATTTCGCATGGTTTGCAGTTGAATTTCAATTTGTATTCGTTTTCGCCATGTTTTAAAGTAAGTGGTTCCACTAGTTTTGTTCCCATCGTATCGCGTTGGTAACGTGCGCATTTACCAAGTTCGTATTTCACACAATATTTGGTGGTCATTACGCGCGATTTCCCTGGATCCCATTGTAATTCGAAGGCTTTTTCGATTTCGGTTACGCCATGACGCTCGTAAAACTGTCGCGCTAGTTTGTTGGATACGTTGTAGGTGTAGTCGAGCGAGGTAACAGGGTAGGGATGATCCGTTTTGGTGATTTGGAACTCTTCGCGGTGGTATTCTTTCACGCGTTGTTCCACCAAGATTTCCAAGACTTCGCGACGCAATTCGTTCACTTTTGAAATCGGTAAAAACCAATTTGCTGCAATTTCTACGTGTATGTTGTCGACAATAAATGGCGTATTTCCCGTTTTGGCTAGGTTTTTCTCTAGATTCGGGATAATGGAATCCGCACTTTTCGCTAATTCTTTGGCAGTTTCCAGTTGGGTAGTTGCTGTATGACCATCTTCGTCGGTTGCGGTCAATTGGAAACCGGTTGTAGTTTCTGAAAAATGTAGGTTTACCCCAATTTTACGAACTGCGCTGTCTTCTCGTTCTACTAAACGGATAAATTCAGCATCGGAATTACGGTAAATCACCGTTCCAACAGGAATTTCGCGGAAGGTATTTGGTATGACAACGTTGTTCAAGACAACGTTGACTTGCATTCCGTCTGGTTCGTTGTTTTCGTTTAAGAAATACAAACCATCCCCGTTGTTTAGGATTTCAGCATTCTCGATGAGGTAGCCTTTTCCTTTGATATCTAAAATTTTACCGATGTACTGCCCTTGGGATTTTGGACTTTCCCAGGAGCCAATTTTTTCGGTACGTTTATTGACAAAATAGTCGGTATATCCACGGTTGAAACTACGGTCCATTTCGGCATCAAAACTATAAAATGTTCTTCCAGAAGAGGCTTTGGTAAAGTCTTCGCTGTTTTCCAAAAATGCGTCTAATCTTTTACGCAGGTAGGAAACGTTATTTTTCACATACACGACGTCTTTCAAACGACCTTCGATTTTGAAGGAAGTGATTCCTGCCTCGATGAGGTTTGGAAGTTGGTCGCTCAAATCCAAATCTTTGATGGAAAGTAAGTGACTGTTTGCGATTAATGTTTCACCCGTTCCATCGATGAGTTGGTAAGGTAAACGGCAATTTTGTGCACAGGAACCACGGTTAGCGCTTCGTTCTCCGCCCGCGATACTCATATAGCAATTTCCACTAAAGGAAACACACAGAGCACCCGAAACGAAAAATTCTAGTTCTACATCGGTTTCGTTTGCAATATCTTTGATTTGATCTAAGTTCAATTCGCGAGCTAATACGACACGTTGCATCCCTGCGTCTTTCAGGAATTTCACGTGTTTTGGATCGCGGTTGTTGGCTTGTGTACTGGCATGAATGACAATTGGAGGGAGGTCCATTTCCATAATCGCCATGTCTTGTACTATCAATGCATCCACACCGATGTCGTACAATTTGTAAATCAATTTTTTACAATCGTCGAGTTCGTTGTCGTACAAGATGGTGTTGATCACCACAAAAACTTGAGCTTTGAACAGGTGGGTATAACGCACCAATTCGGCGATATCTTCCACGGAATTCGTAGCGTTGGATCGTGCACCGTACTGAGGCGCACCAATATATACCGCATCAGCACCGGCGTTTATGGCCATTTGACCTTGCCAAAGGTTTTTTGCAGGTGCAAGGATTTCAACTTTCTTTTTCATAGGTAGTACAAAAATCTGCAATTATTTGGTGGAATGCAAGTGGGGACGATTATGATGTTACTTTTTTCCGAAGCAAAAAAAGTAACCAAAAATGCTTTTTCGTAACTTTTCTTAGGTCTATTTTATTTCCACTACGTTCCAATAAAAGCATAAAAACTAACGTTTCGTGCTTATTTTCTCCTGAAGTCATTTCGACAAGCTCAATGTAAACTTAAATGCACATCCACATAGTTTTTATTTATCCTTGAAAAGTTACGTCTCCAACACGTTTGTTATGGTATACCTAATTAATTGATTTTTGATTCGCATTGTTGGGGGCTGGAAATCAATTTATAAATTTAAAATCTAAACGACTTTTTTTTGTTGGTTAAGTCTTGTGGTATGGTTATGTTTTTGTTTGAGAGCGAGAAAGTTGGTTTATTACAGGGTTAACTTCGTTGCTTCTATGTAGTATAAAATCTAGCACAGCGTATTACTTAGTTATTGGGAGCAGGATTAATAAAAAACAGCTCAGCGGGAAGGGTAGTTTTAAAAATTAGCAATAGGCGAAGCAATGAATAAATAGATTAAAATCAAAAAATAAATAAAAATCCAAAGT
>CANGOF010000087.1 GCA_947455515.1 Flavobacteriia bacterium | reverse complement strand
GACGTGCTCCACTTTCGATTTTACTGACAATCGCTTGATCAACCCCCATTAATTGAGCAACTTCGCGAATTTTTAATCCTTTTTCTTGACGGGTGGTTTTTAATAGCGCTTTCATTTGACAATATTTTTCATGACAAATTTAGTCATTTATTCAAGTTTTTCAAAAAAACTTCTAAAATTTATACCAAGTTCAAAAAATAAATTAACTTTGTAACTCAAAGTACTTTTAAAAAGTAAAATATGGAAGAAAATAAACAACATTTAGAAGCTTTATCCGAGATCAGATTAATGATGGAAAAGTCGACTAAATTCATCTCCTTAAGTGGATTGTCTGGTGTATTTGCCGGAATCTTTGCATTAATTGGAGCAACAGCAGCATACATCCACTTAAACATCTCATTAAACGAAAAAAACTACTATGATTTTGCCTACTTAGACAACGGAGAACTAAATACAGATTTCTTCACCTTCTTCTTTGTAGATGGAATTAGTGTTTTATTACTTGCAGTTTCATTCGGAATATTCTTCACCGTTCGTAAAGCGAAGCAAAACAAACAATCCGTATGGAACAGTACTTCAAAACGCTTGTTGTCAAACTTGTTCATTCCATTGGTAAGCGGTGGTTTGTTTTGTTTGGTAATGGTTTACCATGGAATCGTTGGTTTGGTTGCGCCTGCTACTTTAATTTTCTACGGACTCGCACTTTTAAACGCAAGTAAATACACAGTACACGATATTCAATATTTAGGAATTTGTCAAATAATTTTAGGTCTAATATCCTCCGTATTTATTGGCTATGGTTTATTATTCTGGGCTTTTGGATTCGGTGTACTTCACATCATTTATGGAACGATTATGTATTTCAAATACGAGAAATGAAAAACTACATCGAACATATCAATAAAGCCTTTGAAAGTCGCATAAGACTTGGAATCATGTCCATTTTAATGGTCAATGACTCTATCGATTTTGCAACATTAAAGGAAATGCTTGCAATCACCGATGGTAATCTAGCAAGTCACATTACAGCACTTGAAAAATTGGAATACATACTCATAAGCAAACAATTTGTTGGGAAAAAACCAAACACAACCTACTCAGCGACTAGCACAGGAAAAGAAGCGTTTTTAACACATTTAAATGCCCTTGAATCGTTGATCAAAAAGACAACCTAAAAAAATTTAAACTTTTACTTTGAAATTCAAAGTACTTTTAAAACAAATAAAATGAAAGAGATTAAAAAAATTAGACGAAACTTAGAATTCTTTATGGTTTGCTTGGTATTAAGCGGATTGACAGCCCTACCAATTGAATCAGAATTATATTGGATTGTAAATCACGACGACGTATTTCCAGTAATTCTTCAAAATTGGTTTTCAGAGATTTACCTAGCTATCAAACATTATAATTTACATAACCCACAACTAGCTTATGGAACAGATTGGTTAGCATTTGCGCACATCGTAATCGCCGTGGTTTTTATCGGACCTTGGAAGAATCCTATAAAAAACAGCTGGGTCATTCAATTCGGTTTAATAGCCTGCGCAATGATCATTCCTTTTGCACTTATTACAGGATATATTAGAGAAATACCTTGGTATTGGAGATTAATCGATTGTGCTTTTGGTATCGTTGGAGCAATTCCGATGTGGAATTGTTATTCACTCATCAAAAAAATAGAAAACAACTAATAACCTAAATCAAAAATCATGAAAAAGAAAGACCTCACCTTAATTGCCTTAACAGCTTGTTGGAGCTTTTTATTTTACCAAGAGACTGCTGGAATCAACCTATCCATTTTCTCGGTACTCCTAACACTCGGCGTATATATTCGTCAACCACAGGTACGAAACCAAAAGCAGTGGTTGCTTGTCGCAGGATGCACCCTCTTGAGTGCTTTTTCGGTTGCCCTTTACGGGAATGCATTGGCAATATGGGCAAATGTCATCGCCTTGATCCTACTCACAGGATGGAGCATCGAATCGCACTCTTCCGTACTTGTTTCACTCGTTCAAGGATTACTTGCTTGGATAACATCTCCAGTGTATATTTTCTTGGATAATCGTAGAAAAAACTCAGAGAACACACAATTTGCGAAATACAAAAAAGGGATACTTATCGCCATCATCCCATGCATTATTCTACTCGTCTTTTTTCAACTATACAGAAGTTCAAATCCAATTTTTGAATCCTTAACTAACGCAATAAATTTCAATTGGATTTCTTGGGGATGGGTGTTTTTTACTTTGTTAGGATTGTTTTTTACCTATGGATTTTACAATGCTAAAAAAATAGATGTGATTGAATTACTCGACGATAAAGCCGCTTATACCATCCAAGAAAAACGTATCAAACCATTGCGAATATTAGAGCGTGAAATTCCATTTGCTGATGAATTTTTATCCGGAAAAATCCTATTTATTCTACTTAATTGTTTGATTTTTTTCGTGAATATTGGCGACTTCAATTTCATATTCCTAGACAACACGCTTCCTAAAGGAGTCACATTTGCTTCCTTCTTACACCAAGGAGTTGGAACCTTAATTGTCTCCATCATCATTTCCATCTTATTAATTCTTTTTTACTTCCGCGGAGAGGTAAACTTTCACCAAAAAAGTAAAACGTTGAAAATATTGGCTATCCTATGGATCATTCAGAATTGCTTGTTGTTGGTTTCTGTCACCTTCAAAAACGCGATGTATGTGGATGTGTACGGTTTAACATACAAACGCATCGGTGTGTATGTCTACGTTTTCTTAACCTTCGTTGGTTTGCTAACTACAGTTTATAAAATCATCAAAATCAAGAGTAGTCTACACCTCGTATACTTGAATGGTTGGTCCTTCTTTTTAGTGCTTGTGTTTGCAAGTTTGGTGAATTGGGATTCCTTTATTATCCAAACAAATCGTTCCGTAAAACGAGATATTGATATGTACTACTTAATTTCGTTATCTGACGCGACTATTCCCGAAGTGCGTTACATCATTCATAAAGTAAAAGACAAAGAAAAACGTACACGTTTTTTAAAGTACTTAGATAACAAAACCTATCGTTTCAAAGAAAATTACAAAATGTACTCTTGGAAATCATGGAACTATGCAGATGCAAAAGTTTACAATGAACTCAAAAATACCCATGTAACATTTAGTACCAATATCTATGAAAATTATGAATAAAAACACAAAGCTAAAAACTACTTATCCCATCATCTACACGCAATCCCTTAATGAAAGACCGCAGGTTCTTAATACCTACTTCGTTACTTAATTTCTGAATGGTAAAAAACTCCTCAAGTCCTACCCCACTAACTTCAAAATCACTACTATGAAAACCTTAAACAACCATCACAAAGTACTCATCGCTACAAGTATGTTTTGTGTCATTTTATTGCTTACCCGCATCTACATTGCTGAAAACATCTCCTATTATTTCCTAGTATGGAATGCATTCTTAGCCTGGGTTCCCCTACTCTTTTCTGCTAAATTTGAAAAATACGTTAAACTAAACCAAACTGGAAAAAGTATTTTATTTTTCTGTAGCTGGTTGTTGTTTTTTCCGAACGCCCCCTATTTAATTACCGACCTCATCCACTTGAAGAAAAAAGCGATGATTCCCTTGTGGTTTGATGTGCTGTTACTCGTATCATTTGCTTGGAATGGCTTGTTGTTTGCATTTATTTCACTGAAACAAATTCACCAAACACTCTTGTTGAAATTCTCCGTGCGCCAAAGTTGGTTCATCGTCTTAAGCACCTTGTTTTTGTCAGGCTACGGGATTTATTTAGGTCGCTTCGAACGTTGGAACAGTTGGAATATTTTAAGTAGTCCGTTTTCTCTATTCCGTGCGATTGGAAGAACCTTTGTCGAATACCCCTTCTTTGTAAAATCCATGAGTGTCACCTTTGCTTTCGGGTTATTTATGACCTGTATTTATACCACTGTATATTTCTTACAAGGAAACGAAAAAAAGATCCAAAATTAAGCGTTATGTTCTTTATGATTTTTGCAATAATATTTTTCTTTATCGGCATTTTGTGTGTTTTGCTATTTGTAGAACTTCCTATATTAATTCTCGGATATATATTTAAAGAAAAAAAGGAGTATTTATTACGTAAAAAATGGGTCGGTTACTTGATAATATTCCTTGCATACTTAATAATTCTTGTCTTATTAATTATCGACTTTAATAGTCCACCTCCTTCATTTTAAATATAAAAAATTATGATACCATTTGAAGCACTTTTCTTCCTACTTATTATATCCATCCTTCAAGTCTGGGTGATTTCACATCTACTTGTTTATCACCTCAAAAAAGTGGACAAATCAAACAACATCGAATGGTCAGAGTACAAAATAGTGATCTATTTCGGTGTCAGTGGTTTTTGGTTTGTAGCTGGAATTGCATTTTTTATCTACTGTTTATCTAATTGGAGTTTTCAGTTGTAAAGGATACAAAATAATTATCTTTTTTTTAACTAACACGTTTAACTATGGAAATACTTATTCTCTTTTTCCCCTTGATCTTTTCATTCATTTGTATGGAAAGTGCTGTTGTAACAACAATGCTTGTAACAAAAAATCATTACAGTATGAAAAGCACAACAAAACTCACCTACTTCTTTTGTTTTAGTGCTTTGTACATTCTAATTTTTGGTGGAATTGTCATTAATTTTTTAGCGACAAATGATGTATAAATTCAATAAAATAATAGTAACCATTATAAACGGCCATTTTGGAAGTTTTCGTAGAAAATAAGTGAAATGCAAAAAGGTGGAAAAATAATTCATCCAGAAAAACTGCCTCCAAGTGAGGATGTCAAAAAATTGCAACGTAAATTAGCAAGCTAAGAAAAAAAAGCGGTAAAAAACAAACCAAAAATTAATAAATGAAACCAAAACAATCCTTCTCCCTGCGTGACCGCATCAAAAGTTTTGATTATTCCATACAAGGTATTGTAACGTTCTTCAAGTATGAACACAATGCTTGGATACATACTATTGCGGCAATATTAGTTATCTGTTTAGGGTTCTATTTTCATTTGTCACATTCCGAATGGTGTTGGATTGCTCTTTCTATTGGATTAGTATTCATGGCTGAAATGTTTAATACAGCGATTGAGTATTTAACCGATTTAACTTCCCCAGAAATTCACCCACTTGCAAAAAAAACAAAGGATGTTGCTTCGGGAGCTGTACTTATTGCCGCACTCGTAGCAGTTGTGATTGGATTGTTGATTTTTATTCCAAAGTTTATGCTTTGAAATCGTTGGAAAAACTCGCTGTAACAGTATAAAACAAGCTTTTTTGTCCACCTAAGACAATCTTGTCACCACATACCACCCACGCATGGGCATCCAATCCATTCCCCTCTTCTCTTTTGCGTACACCCAAAAACAAAGTGCAAGGAATACGGTGTTTTTTCAATAAAATAACACCTGTCATTGCTTGATCCATACAAACACTTCGAAAGGGTACAAAACGACTTGCTCGCATCGTAGCTAAACGAATTTTTTCAGCAATTGCGTATTCAGAATTGGATAATTCTTTTCGTATCTCTTGATTTAATTCCCCTAAGGTTGGTACAATTTCCTTAAAAGAACTTCGCTTTATTTTTTGTTTAGAAAGCGTTAAATAAAATACACACTGAATAAATAAGCTTACATCCGAGAATTTTAAATGAAGTATTTTTTTAAAACGTGAAGTAGACACAATTCTCTTAAAAAGTTAGAAACAATTTTTCCATATGGGTAGAAAATTCCTCTGGACCCATTTCTTGTGGTCGGGTAACTTTAAACACCTTGATTTTTTGGGCGATTTTAGAACACAACTCAAAGTGATTTTTTTTCAATCCAAGCTCCTTTAGCAATTCAACCCGGAATGTATTCTTGGTAAGTTGTAAAAAAGCAGCTAATCCTCTTAATTCTTCCACTTCTACATCCTTTTTTAATGGGTCGTGATCAAACAAAAACACCGCCTTAATCGGCAATGAATCATTCTTGATTTCTTCCTGCAATGGAAAGCGATATTTGACCACCTCCGTGTTTAATTTTTCAAAATCACTTATTTCATATCCATAGCTTTCTAAACTTTCCGTCAATAATTTAATCTGACGATAACCAATATAGGCTAATGGATTACCGTTCGAAGCAAAACCAATAGTACTTACATCATCATTAAGAATGTCATACCCTTTTCGGTGCATTCCCAAAGCAAAAGTAGATTTTCCTGAACCAGAATCTCCACCTATTAAAAAAGCTTGTCCATTGACATTGATGCAACAAGAGTGAAGTGGTAATAGTTTATATTTATGAACTAATACCGGCAAAATGGATGCTAAGAAATACATCCGTACATCCCTTTCATCTGAATTGGAATAGACATCAATAATCACTTCATTTGAATTCTTAACTAAAAACTTAGCAATAGAAGGTATGTTTAACTGATATTCTTGAAGATTTATCTGTTGAAAATCATCCGAATAGTTTGCATCCTCTAAAACATCTTGGATTTCACCAAATGTAATTGTAAAGTCAGGAGGCTTTATCGATGTTTGTAATTCAGGAAAATGTATCTCAGATTTTAAATATAAGCCATTAGAATAATATACTATATTGCTATCCGCCATACATTTCCAGTAATTAAGATCCCATCAAAAAATCTACAAGATTTTCTGTGTTTTCAATTTCTTCAATAATTAATTCAGGTTTAACCCAAATTTGTATTTCATTATTTTCCATGTTTAAAAGAATTATGCCGAAAGATTAAAAAAACCACCTAAACTTTCAGTTTGTTCCCAACTTTCAATGGTTAAAACTGGCGCATCCCAGCTTAATACATTTGTAGTTTCAACTACGTTTTCTATTGAATTCATATTTCTTAAGAGCATCTAAAAAAATCAAAAACGGATTCTGTTGCTTCCCAAGATTCAATGGTTAACTCAGGTGCAATCCAAGAAATTTCATTTGTTTGTTCTATGTTATTCATATTTTTTCACTTAAGTATTACTATTCGTTCTTCAATTAATTTTTCTAAAAAAGGATAAACTTCTTTTTGTAAAGTATCTTCATTCAAGAGAAAAGTAGTTTGCAAATGATTTGTTAACTCTTTCACAGATGTTTCATTTTCTAAAAAGTTCCAAATCAAGTTACCCGTTGCATTCATTCCATAATAATTTCCTCGCTCGATACTCATCATTACGGTCTCTCCATTTACAGTATTCATTAGTAAATCTGGATTTCTATACAAGATGCTTGTTTGTTCTATCATTTATTTTGAACTTTAGAGAGGTAAATATACGAATAACTACTTAAATGAACGAGTTTACAGACGAACAAACCGCTATCAAAACGACATGGTTTAGCATCCTTGGAAATACAAGTTTAGCTCTCATTAAAGGCTTTGCAGGTTTCTTCGGAAATTCCTATGCATTAATTGCGGATGCGATCGAATCTACCACAGATATTTTTGCTTCTTTTTTGGTATTGTTTGGAATAAAATACTCTAACAGACCTGCGGATGAAAATCACCCTTATGGACATGGTAGAGCAGAACCTCTTATCACTTTTTTAGTGGTTGCATTCTTAATTACTTCTGCTTGTATCATTGCCTACGAAAGTATTATAAACATCGGAACACCACATACACTTCCTAAGCCGTGGGCGCTGTTTTTTTTAGGTGGTATCATTTTATGGAAAGAAATATCCTACCGAATGGTGATTAAAAAAGCAAAAGAAATCAATAGTTCATCTCTGAAAGCGGATGCTTGGCACCATCGAAGCGACGCTATCACATCTATTTCTGCATTTGTTGGGATTTCGGTCGCTCTCTATTTTGGAAAAGGATATGAATCCGCCGATGATTGGGCAGCTTTATTCGCATCTGGCTTTATAATGTACAATAGCTACCTAATCTTTCGTCCAGCATTAGGGGAAATCATGGATGAGCATACCTACGATGAATTGGTAGAGGAAATTCGAAAAGTTGCTCTAACTGTTCCAGGAGTCCATGGTACTGAAAAATGCTTTATTCGTAAAGCAGGAATGAAATACCACGTAGATTTACATGCACGAGTGGATGGGAAAATTTCGGTAACAGAAGGTCATACATTAGCGCATTTATTAAAAGACACCTTGCGTAGTGAAATCAAAACTCTTGGGCATGTTTTGATACACATTGAACCAAATGATTAATTTATCTTTATTTTTGTATCGTGGTTAAAATAAGAGATATTGAATTGGGAGAATTCCCATTATTGTTGGCTCCGATGGAGGATGTCAGTGATCCTCCGTTTCGTGCATTATGCAAAAAACATGGTGCGGACTTGATGTACACCGAATTTATTTCCTCGGAGGGTTTAATTAGGGATGCTGCTAAAAGTGTGAAAAAATTAGACATATATGAATACGAGCGACCAGTAGGCATCCAAATTTTTGGGTACGACATCGAGAGTATGAAGACTTCTGCACAAATCATCGAGAAAACAAATCCTGACATAATCGACATCAATTTTGGTTGTCCTGTGAAAAAAGTTACCTGTAAAGGTGCTGGAGCTGGTATGTTGCAAGACATTCCGAAAATGATCAAAATGACAGAAGAAATAGTTAAAATCACCAATCTTCCTGTGACTGTGAAAACGCGTTTGGGTTGGGACGATAAAACGAAATACGTTGTTTCTACTGCTGAAAAATTACAAGATGTAGGAGTAGAAGCAATTTCAATTCATGGTCGCACAAGACAACAATTATACAAAGGAGAAGCAGATTGGACCTTAATTGGTGAAGTGAAAAATAACCCACGTATGCATATCCCTATTTTTGGTAATGGGGATATTGATACTCCTGAAAAAGCGGTGGAATACCGAAATCGCTATGGAGTAGATGGAATCATGATTGGTCGCGCAAGTATTGGTTACCCGTGGATTTTCAATGAAGTAAAACACTTTATGAATACTGGACAACACTTAGCACCTCCATCTGTTGCAGATCGTGTTGCAATTGCTAAAGAACACTTAGAAATGAGTGTTGCTTGGAAAGGAGAAGGACTTGGTATCGCAGAAATGAAACGTCACTATTCTAATTATTTCAAGGGGATTTCCCATATGAAGGAATACCGAATGAAATTGGTAACATCCTTTAATTTACAAGAAATCTACGATACTTTGAATTACATTCAAGAACACGCAGACGAATTTACGTTTATTTAAAAACAGTTAAAAACAGTAGGGGGCGTAAAATTTTACGCCCCTACTGTTTTTAATTAAAATGAATACTTTATTACAATTTCCAGTTTTTTAAAGTAATTGCTTTAGAAGTGTTTGCAACAGTAACTGTTCCTTGATCATCACAAGCTCCATCACCATAATCAACCGTAGCATCTAATTTACCTGCACGTTCGATTTTTAATTGTCCAGATTTGATCCATTGGCAACCATTTGCTTTTACAAGTGGTGTAATTGTAGTGAATTTATATGCATTACCTGCCGCGTTTGTTCCATAGCTTGTTCCAGAAATCTCAAAAACATCATCTGTAAAGTCTAATGGCGTTAAAAAACCAGCCGTCATTTTACGTGTTCTATTTGTATTCCATGTAACAACACCTCCGTCTGCTTTTGTTACTTTACCATTTACAACCAAAATATTGAAAGTGTGCTCATCTATAACTGTTACAGTTTTAGTTCCTGAAACTCCATTGTTGTTTACATAGAAATCAGTAGTAGAATAAACGATAGCAGAACCAATAATGTTTTTATTTCCAGTTACTTTCACTTGAATTTTTCCTCTTCTCAATTTACCATCTTTACATAAGCAGTTTTCAGCACCAAAATCAACTGTCGCTGTCAACGTTTTTAAGATAGAGTCTTTAACTACTGTAATCTTAACACAAGGATACTTAGTCGTATCAATCCCTTTCGTTGTTGCGTCTAAACCTGTTTGATCTGTTACTTCCTTCAAATCCATGAATGCTGCATCAGCAATGTTATCATCGTTTGCACTTGTTGTAATTGCAGTAGATTCAGTTGTTGGATTTTCTGCTGTAGTATTTTTTTTACATGCCACTAATAATGCGAATGATCCTACTACTAGTAATGACTTTACGCTAAAGATTGATTTTAAATTCATAATTTCTAATTTTAAATTTGTTTATATATCTATGACTATACAAGTTTAAAAAAGTTTAATTTAAAAGTAAAAAAAAAATCAAAAAAACAGGTGAAAATTTGTAAGTCAATGCATTAATTGTTTTTATTTTTTTTCAACCTATCCCTATTTTATAAGGGAAATGTTCTACATTTGTACCATGAATAAAGCATTCTACAAAATATTTTTGTTAGCGATGGTCGGCATGTTATTTTCTAACTCTCTGATAAAAGGAGCTTTATTTGTAAATTATTTGGTAAATCAAGCGGAAATCACGAAGCAATTTTGTGAGAACAAAGACAAGCCAAAAATGAATTGTAATGGTAAATGTCATTTAGCAAAACAATTCGCAAAACAAGATAAACAAGAAAAATCGACCTCAGAAACTCAAAAGTTCAAAGTAGAAGGAACAGATTTAACTGCTCAAATCACAGAACAACTTTCTTTTGTATATCCTTTAGACGCTAGGGAAACAACAAAATCTTATGCTTATTCAGAAGTTCGTTCTGACGCTCATTTAACGGAAATCTTCCATCCACCAACAACATTGGGATAAAATTCATGAGGTATTAAGATTGGTATGCTGAGTGCGTATATAAAACACTTTTTCATATTGAGTTCTTTTTATAATTGAATTTCGTGCACGGCACAACCCGATAAAGGGAGTTCTAAAAATTAAATTATTGGGGCAACAAAAAATTAAACCCGCATCACTTAAAAGAGGAGTTTAATTTAGAGGTTGAACAAAAAAGTATTTTTTAGAGATTCCCAAGTTTCAATTTTCGTATTTAAATATTCAAAGTATGTTGTTTAAGCAACTTTTCTTTGTATGCTTCTTGTGGATTAGTTTTGGTTTTCATGCGCAAGAAGATACATTGAAATGTGACCAAGCATGCCACTGTATTAGAAACCTCTCCCCAGCTGGTGTTATGATTAATCATGTGCACCCCCAAGGTGAATGGATGGTGAGTTATCGTTACATGCAAATGCAAATGGGCACTCCAATTTCTGGAAGATCATCGGTATCTCAAACTGATGTGTTTAATTCCTATTTAGCATATACCCCATCAATGCACATGGATATGCACATGCTCATGGGTATGTATGGAATCACAAATCGAATTACATTAATGGCAATGTTCAATTTGGTGAACAACAACATGCAAATGGATATGCTTAAATCTCCCATGAGTAACATGGCTGATATGACTGGTATGTCAACACTAAATTCATCGATGTCCATGCAGTCTGTTGGATTGGGAGATTCAAAGCTTCATGTATTAGTAGGAATATTAAGAAATGTAGATTATCAATTAATTGCAAGTGCAGGTGTTTCTATCCCAAATGGTTCTATTCTGCAAAATGGTGCATCGGACGATATGTTTTATCCAAATTCACGTTTACCTTATATGATGCAACTAGGTTCTGGAACTGTTGATTTTTTACCAGGAATTACATTTGTATCTCAAAAAGATCGATTAGCATTTAGTTTTCAATCTCAAGGAACTATCCGTTTATACAACAATAAATTTGGGTATCGATTAGGTAACGAATTCAGTCTAAATACATGGATAGGATATAATTGGTGGAAGGGTTTCGGAACCACATTGCGTTTGGAAGGTAATTGGTCAAGTAATCTTCATGGTTCTGACAAAACCATATATTCGTTCAATGAAATATCTGCTAACCCAACGAATTATGGCGGTTCAAAATTGCAAGGATTGTTTGGGATTTCTTATCAATTTGAAGACGGTTTTATTTCAAATCAACGTGTAGCATTGGAGTATGGTTTGCCAGTATATCAACAATTAATCGGTATTCAGAACCAATTAAATCAAACCTGGATGGCTTCCTGGAGTTATTCGTTTTAAATAAAGAATTATGAGATATAAATTAGGAATTAGTTTCATTATTATCTGTTTGACTTTTCTTTATGCTTGTAAGAAAAAAGATACAACTCCTACAACTACAGATACAACAACGAATGTACCAACTGGAGATTTAAAATTTCATTTACACACCTATATTGGAGACCAAGAAGTAGATGCTTATAACATCGATTATCCAATGCCTGATGGTCGTAAGATTTCATTGAATATGGCTGAATTATATATCTCAGAAATTCAATTGGTAAAATTAGACGGTTCATTATACAATGTTCCTTCGAATGGTGTGTTAAAAGTGTTTGAATCAGAAGGTGTTGAAATTGGAAAAGTTCCTGTAGGAAATTATAAATCCGTGCGATTCAAAGTTGGATTGACACCCGACGTTAATACATTAGAACCAACAACCACTGGTTATGTAAATTTATTGAATCAACCTGAAATGTGGTTTTCAACGAAAGCACAACCTGATGGCTATGTTTATTTGAATTTCTCTGGAAGCATTGATACAACAGCAGCACAAACAGGTGTACATGTACCTTTTGAATATAAAATTGGCACAGAAGACAATCGTGTTCAAATAGAAATGCCTGCGCAAAACTTTTCTATTTTTAAAGATGCTGTTGGATATGTGCACATGAAAATTCAATACGATCGTTTGTTTGATGGAATTAACCTCTCAAATAATGCGAACCTACATGTAATTACAAAAACAGACAATGCATTGCCAATTGTTGAAACATTGAAGAAAAATATGCAGAAACTATTTATTTACGAAAATTAAAAACAGAACGCATGCCTAAATTCGTTGTACTTATTGCTCTTACATTGTTGTTTTCGTGCACGAAAGCAAAAGTGGAAGACGTGTGTACAACACCTGTAACGGTCTCCTTTCAACAAGACATTCAACCGATTTTGAATACAAATTGTTCAACTTCAGGATGTCATACAGGAGTAAAACCAAAAGGTGGATTAAATTTAGATGCAGCACAAGCTTATGGAGAATTAACCAATTCAAAAAGTGGCTACGTAGACACATTAAAT
>CANGOF010000086.1 GCA_947455515.1 Flavobacteriia bacterium | reverse complement strand
TCCTCCACTTCAACGGTTACTTTGACGAATTATGCCACTCCAACAACTTCCGTTGCTGGATCTGCAATTAATCAATGTAATACCGCAGCATTTACCTTAGCTGGAAATACACCAAGTACCGGAAGTGGATTATGGACGGTAACAAGTGGGACAGCAACAATTACAACACCTGCTTCAGCAACTTCGGGAGTGACAGGGATAACAGCAGGTACAAGCGCAACTTTAACTTGGACAATCAGCAATGGAACATGTTCTTCCTCCACTTCAACGGTTACTTTGACGAATAATGCTGCACCAACTGCATCCGCTGGAACTGCAATCACCACCTGTTCGAATACAGGTGCAGTAAGTATTGTTACGGGTGCAAGTGCTAGTAATAATGCGGGAACTGCATGGATAAGTAGTGGTTCAGGAAGTTTCTCATCCACCAATACTGTAAGTTCATCTAGTTATACACCAAGTGCAGCAGATATTTCCGCAGGAAGTGTAACCTTAACGTTGACAGCAACAGGTAATACAGGTTGTTCGAATGCAACATCGACAAAAACGGTGAACATAACCACTTTACCTGTAGCAAGTATTTCGTATACTGGTACACCATTTACTACGAATCAAGGAAGTGGTCAAGCTGTTACATTGACAGGGACTTCTGGTGGAGGTTTTAGCTCTACTTCAGGATTAACAATAAATGGTTCTACGGGTGCGATTACGCCGAATACAAGCTCTATAGGAACGTACGTAGTTACCTATTCTATCGCATCTTATGGTGGGTGTTCTGCGGTAACTGCAACAACTTCCGTGGTAATCAATTCCGGAACAACCACTTTTTATTATACCGGATCAGGAACGATCAATAGTACTAGTAGTTGGACATCGAATGCAAATGGTTCCACTACTACTGCAGTTATACCAACCGCTATGAATGGAGATGGTTATACTTTCTATATTTTACATTTAGGATCCAATACTAATCCATCATTCAGTGGAGCGTGGTCGCTTGGAACTGGCAGTAAAATTATTGTTGGAGATGGGACGAATTCAGTCAATTTCACACTTACTAGCACTTCATCTATTATTGGAGGTTCCATAGATGTAGCAAATAATGGTACGCTTACGATTATGAGTACTTCGGTTCCGACCTTAGGTACTTTAGCTACAGGTTCAACTATAAATTTTAACGCTTCTGGTGCGCAAATCATCCCTGTAAAAACCTATGGAAATTTGATAATGAATAATACCGCAGGTACTACGGCCGCTGGAGCACTTACTATTTCTGGTAATTTAACTTTAACTGCAGGTAACTTCACACCAAGTGTATCTTTAACAATTGCGGGTAATTTTACAGATAATGGAGGAACATTTATACATAATAATAGCACGGTTACCTTCTCTGGAAGTAGTTCGACAATCGGAGGTGCAGACTTTTCTGAAGCATTTTACAATGTGATTGTAAATAAAACAGCAGGTCAATCCTTAAGTACTACAGGAAGTATGGCGACCCTGTCTGTAAATGACTTTACCTTAACATCAGGAACGTTTACTGCTCCAACTGATTTAGCTGTTTCAGGTAATTTGTATAACAATGGAGGTACTTTCTCTCATAATAATGGTTCAATAACTTTATCGGGAGCAAGTAAAATTTTAGGAGGTACTTCCTCAAACAATTTTTATAATTTGACAATTAATGGTGCTACTACTTTAGGAAGTGCGCTATCGATTGATCAATTACTAACATTAGGTGAAAAATTGACGTTAGGAACGAATAACCTAACAATCGGTTCATCTGCAGTGATCGCAGGTTACTCATCTACTAATTTTATTGTTACAAATAGTAGTCTCGGAAAATTAATTCAAAATGGAATCGGCAGTAGTGCTGCCGCAGGTAAACAAATTTTTCCAATTGGTACAACAACCTCTGGAACTACGAAATACACTCCTTGTATAATAGAAAACACTGGTGTTTTAGATAATTATAGTGTGTATGTTGCACAGGGTAGGTTAGTGAATGGTACAACGGGAAATGCTTCGGTGATGCATGCGGTGGATAGGACTTGGTTTGTAGAAGAGGAAATATCAGGTGGTTCTGATGTAACACTAACACTTCAATGGAACGCTTCGGAAGAATTGAATTATTTTACTCGCGTATTAAGTTTTGTTTCGCACTTTACAGGAGGAGCATGGGATAGTAAAAGCCAAACACCTCAGAGCGCTACACCGGTAACTTCTATTGCCAATGCGTATTCCATTTCAAGATCTGGTTTAAATTCGTTTTCTCCTTTCGGCGTGGAAGATCCAAGTGCTTTGCCAATTGAATTGTTGTTTTTTAATGCAGAAGATGCAGATAGTCGTGTGCGATTATCTTGGGCTACTGGAACTGAACAAAATTGCGATTATTTTGAAGTGCAACGTAGTATAGATGGTCAAGAATACACTAAGATTTCAGTTGAAAAAGGAGCAGGGGATAGCAAGATAAAAAAGGACTATGTAACCTATGATGTATCGCCTTTAAATGGAATTTCTTATTACCGATTAAAACAAGTGGATAAGGATGGGACATTCACACTTTCGGATTGGTATTCTATAAATCGTAATATAAAACAATGGGATAAGGAATTAAAAGTTTATCCTAATCCTGTGTCAGATAATGTAGTGCATGTGGATGTTACTTTGAAAACTGCACAAGATTTTAATTTTAAATGGATGGATGCATTAGGACAAACAATAAATCAGCAAAAATCAACAGCAGCAGCTGGTAACAATACAATATCATTAGATGTTACGAATCTTATAGTAGGAGTATATCTTTTAGAGATCAGGGATAACGAGGATAAAGTAATAGACCGAATAAAAATGATAATAAAAAAATAAACACGTATAATTAAAATCAAATATAAATGGAAACAGCAGAAAAACAAACTCTTTTCGACTCTACAATTGAGATGCAAAAAGAAGCCCTTTCAACGTTAATTGAGACAGGGAAAAAAGTAACAGAAATGTATAATGAACATAATCCATTACGTGTAATGATGGATGCTTCTACATCTTCTACTGTTGCTTTACCAAATTCAAAAGACCTAAAGGATACAATGGTAAAATCAGCTAAGATTTTCACGAAACAAGTGGATACGATTTCCAAATATCAAAGAGAGAGAGTTAGACTTTTTACTAAAACACAGACCGAATGGTTGCTAAATTCAGCTGTAAATAGCAATAAACATTGGGTGGAAAAGATGGTTGAATTGAATGATCATTTCGAAAAATCGTACACTGTTTTAGATGAAACTATAAGTAAATCTTACCAAAATGGATTTGAATTGTTGATTCAACACTTGGAAGAGAATACCTTTTTAATGTAAAGTAATACAAATGATTACGCTTTGGGTAAATAAATGAATAGGTTAATACAGGTTTTTTCAAAATAACACCCAGAGTTACATTGTTTGATATAGTGGGCTAACTGAAAGGTTAGTCCACATTTTTCCACACTTTTAAAAATACAATATGTATATTTTTCGCTTAACCTTTATTGTAATTGGATTAACTTTTTTTGTAGCGTGTCAATCTTCTGAAACTAAGATTGTAAAATCTAAAATACACCTTAAAGAATTGAAAAGACACGTCCATAAAAAAGAAAAAAAAGAAAAAATCATCATGGATGAATATGAAGAAATGAAACGTGATTTAGAACCTCAAGGCTATGTAGTCACTACAGATAGCGTAAATTATATTTATTTAGATCATTCCGTGAAGTTGAAATTTAATTGATTAATTATGAAATCTATTTTAATCGCTTTTTTTTCAGTAATCATTACAATAGCAATTTTTTGTTTATTCATTCTTGCAACCTTTTTTATTTTACCTATACTTTTATTATTTGACATTGATGAAAATGAAAAATCGATTTAAATTCCCTTTTCGGGAATTGGTATTATTTTAAATCATTTTTTAATTTCTTGTAAATGTTTAATTAATTGATTTTAAGTTTTTTATATTTTTTGGCATGTTTTATGAATTAGTGTTTTAGTAAAATTGAACTAATTATATAAAACATGAAAAACAAAGTACTCTTGTTGGAGAATAATTCGATTCTTTCGGAAGGATTGGTTTCACTTATGAAAAATGAATCGAGTATTGAAGTGACTAATATTTCAAAGGAAGATTTAGAATTATTGTCTAAAAATGATGTTTCTAAGTACGATATTTTGGTGTTTAGAGTTGATTTTAATTGCGACGAAGCGAAACCAATTTTGAAAAAACTGAAAACTTTTCAAATTCAAAAATTGATGTATTCTTCTGTGTTTTCTCATAAATGTTTTCAAAATATCGTTAAACACAAAATTAACGGATACATTACTTTGAATGAGTCTTTTAGTGATTTTTTAGAAGCAGTTCAACTTTTACAAGTGCAAGAAACATTTTATTCGAAAGAAGTCATTAACCAACTAAAACTGTATAGTGCGATTCCTAAGTCTAATTTGAGAAAAAAATTAGATGGCAAAATGAAAATATCCAAACGTGAATTAGAAATAGTACGTTTTATTCACAAAGGATTTCAATCCAAACAAATTGGAGAAGCATTAGGGATTAGTGATCGTACGGTTGGTAAACATCGTGAGAATATTATGAAGAAATGCCAAGTTAAAAATGTGACAGAATTACTGTACTTCATTCAAAAAAATGAATTTGCTGTATAAGTGATTTTTGAAGCGTTTAACTTATTGAAGTCACCTATTGTTTAATTTTAAATTGAAAGGTCATGGAAAATGTTTACTACACGCGAATTGAAAAAGAAGCTATCCCATCACTAACTTTTAATAAAGAGTTGGATTTTGATCAGCATAACGATATTATCCAACGACTTGAAAAAGCCACGCTTTTAGGGAATATTCACCATTCAAAAGTGATCATCTATTTCCAAGATGATGAAGGGTATAAAAAGGTGGAGACAACCGTTTGGGCTACTGGAACTAAGTTTATTTGTTTGAAAGGTGGCATGTGGATTCCAATATCTCGTATCTTAGACGTAGAATACGGTTGTTAGATAATTTTAAGTTTATAAAAAAAGCCATCTGAAAAGATGGCTTTTTGCGTTTTATGTATTTGTTAATTCAAACTTGATTCTAATTCATGGATTGGTTTTCTGAACACAATCTTATGATCAAACACGTCCATTACTACGTTGTCAGAAGTATCAATAGTCCCTGAAAGTAGTGCTTTAGATAATTCGTTCAACACTTGTTTTTGAATGACTCTTTTTACTGGTCGCGCACCAAATTGTGGGTCGTAACCAACTTCTGCAATGTGGTCAAAAGCATGTTCTGTAACTATTAATCGGATATCTTTCTCCAATAGCATGTGTTTCAAGTTGTTTAATTGTATTTCTACAATTTTGCGGACATCTCCTTTAGTTAGCGGCGTAAACATAATTGTTTCATCGATGCGATTCAAAAACTCAGGACGAATAGTTTGTTTTAATAATTCAGTTACCAATAATTTCGCTTTTTCTCCCGCTGCTTCCAATTCGCTTTCCATTTTACCATCAAAGGTTTCTTGAATAAGGTGTGACCCTAAATTGGAAGTCATGATGATAATCGTGTTTTTGAAATTCACCACTCGACCTTTATTGTCTGTTAAGCGCCCATCGTCCAAAACTTGTAATAAAATATTGAATACATCTGGATGTGCTTTTTCGATTTCGTCTAATAAGATAATCGAGTAAGGCTTTCTTCGAACCGCTTCGGTTAATTGTCCTCCTTCATCGTATCCAACATATCCCGGAGGTGCTCCAACCAACCTGCTTACAGCATGTTTCTCTTGGTATTCACTCATGTCGATACGAGTCATCGCATTTTCGTCGTTGAATAAATATTCTGCCAATGCTTTTGCTAATTCGGTTTTACCAACACCTGTAGTTCCAAAGAAAATAAAGGATCCTATTGGTCGTTTTGCATCTTGTAAACCTGCACGTGAACGTCTTACCGCATCCGATAATGCTTCAATTGCTTCGGATTGACCAACAACGCGTTTGTTTAATTCGTCTTCTAATTTTAATAGTTTAGAACGTTCCGATTCAATCATTTTAGACACAGGAATTCCAGTCCATTTAGAAACAACTTCTGCTATTTCTTCCACAGTAACTTCTTCCTTAATCATTTTGGAGTTTAATTGGATATCAGCTAATTTCCCTTTATTTACTTCCAATAAATTTTCTAACTCCTTGATTTTACCATAACGGATTTCGGCTACTTTACCGTAATCTCCAGCACGTTCCGCATTGTCTGCTTCCAAATTAGCATGTTCGATATCCTCTTTGGATTTTTGAATTGCATCAATTACATCGCGTTCTGCTTGCCATTTTGCTTGGAAGGCATCACGTTGTTGTTGAAGGTTTGCTAAGTCTTTACCTAATAAGTCTAATTTTTTTGTGTCATTTTCACGTAAGATTGCTGCTTTTTCAATCTCTAATTGCATAATTTTACGCTCCAATTCGTCTAATTCTTCTGGCTTAGAATTGATCTCCATGCGAATTTTAGATGCTGCCTCATCAATTAAATCGATCGCTTTATCGGGTAAATGTCTATCGGTAATGTAACGTTGAGAAAGTTCTACAGCTGCAATTATAGCAGCATCTTTGATGATTACCTTGTGGTGATTTTCGTATTTATCTTTGATACCTCGAAGAATTGAAATCGCATCTTCGGTTGTAGGCTCGTCGACTAATACCGTTTGAAAACGTCTTACTAACGCTTTGTCCTTCTCGAAATATTTTTGGTATTCGTTTAAGGTCGTTGCTCCAACCGCTCTTAGTTCTCCTCGCGCTAATGCTGGTTTCAAAATGTTAGCTGCATCCATAGCGCCGTCACCACCTCCTGCACCTACAAGCGTGTGAATTTCGTCAATAAACAAAATGATTTCTCCTTCTGCTTGAATCACTTCTTTGACAACCGCTTTTAAACGCTCTTCGAATTCTCCTTTATATTTTGCACCAGCAACCAATGCTCCCATATCTAAGGAGTAAACCGTTTTAGATTTTAGGTTCTCAGGAACATCGCCGTTGACAATACGATGTGCTAAGCCTTCTGCGATGGCTGTTTTACCAACTCCAGGTTCCCCAATTAAAATCGGATTGTTTTTGGTTCTTCGTGTCAATATTTGTAGTACACGACGAATCTCGTCATCGCGACCAATGACAGGGTCTAGTTTCCCCGATTGTGCTAATTGGTTTAAGTTTTTTGCATATTTTTCAAGCGACTGATAGTTTCCTTCCGGATTGTTGGAAGTCACTTTTTCTCCATTGCGTAGTTCCATAATTGCTAGTTTTAAATTTTTTTGTGTAATCCCATTATCTTTCAATAGTTTTCCAATAGAATCATTACTGTTAATTAAGGTGTAAAGCACTAATTCAATCGAAACAAATTGATCTTCAAATTCTTTCAAATTTCCTAATGCTTCGTTCATTACCTTTGAAAATGCTTGCGAAGCTTGGAGCTGTCCTCCGGTAACTTTTGGATAACCTCCAATAATACGATCAAGTACTTGTTCAAAAGTAGCCAGATTAACATTTAGTTTCTTTAGTAAGTAAGGAGTGACATCTTTATCTACTTCAAAGATTCCTTTCAGTAAATGTCCGGTATCTATCGTTCCGTATCCACCATTAATCGCTTGTTGTTGTGCGTTTTGTATGGCTTCTTGTGTTTTAATAGTAAATTTTTCAAAATCCATCTTTTCTAGTTTTTGAGTTTCTAATTCACGTTCAATTTTAGTTCCAATTTGATTTTTACTACTT
The DNA here is from genome assembly GCA_947455515.1 of Flavobacteriia bacterium. GTDB lineage: Bacteria > Bacteroidota > Bacteroidia > Flavobacteriales_D > Crocinitomicaceae > CANHVK01. The sequence continues at coordinate 5,398 of CANGOF010000086.1, read as the reverse complement.
CAATCGGAAATTTTGTCATTAAGCATTGGTTTTTAATGACTTATTGTCTTGTTTGATGCAAAATTAAGTTATGGGTAATAAATGAAAAATGATTTTTATTAGGAATGAAGATGATTTGTAGATTTTACAGATAAAAAAACAAAATATTACCTTTTCATATGATGTTTATTGAAGTACCATTTCTTGAGTATATCAGCTGTAGTAACATAACAAAATACTATAAACAACATTAGCGAAAGTTGTGTAATAGAAAGTGGAAATAATCCTAACTCTTTGTTTAGTGGAGAATAGGGTAGTAGAATGGTAACAACTAAACCTAATATACTTAGTAAGAGTAAAATTGTACTTGGTTTACTTTTGAAGAAGTTTTTGTGGGTTCGAATGATGAATAATATAAACAATTCGGTCAGTATCGATTCTATAAACCAGCCAGTTTGGAAAGCGGATTCTTGGACTTTTAAAACGAAATATAAACTAAGAAATGTTATTACATCAAAAATGGAACTGTGCAAACCAAAAATAACCATATAATTTCGAATGAATTTTAAATCCCATTTTCCAGGTTTGTTTAATTGTTCTTCATCGACATTGTCGGATGCGATAGATAAGTAAGGAAAGTCTGTTAAGAAATTGGTGAGTAAAATTTGCTTTGGCAACATCGGAAGGAAAGGAAGTAGCAAAGAGGCTACAGCCATGCTGAACATATTACCAAAAGTGGAACCTGTATTGATAAATATATACTTTAAGGTATTTGCAAATGTTTTTCGTCCTTCTTTAATACCATCTATGATAACGCCTAAATCTTTTTCCATTAATACGAAATCAGCAGACTCTTTAGCGATATCCACCGCATTCTCAACAGAAATACCTACATCTGCGACGTGAATTGCTGAAACATCATTAATACCATCACCAACGTATGCAACCGTGTAAGTTTTTCTAAGTAACTGAATGATTTTTTCTTTTTCTAACGGTTCGACTTCTGCGAAAATATGGGTTTGATTGACGACGTCAATTTGATGAACGTCTTCTAAATGTAAAAGGGCATTACCAGTGATTACATTTGGATTTTCAATTCCGATTTTTTTTGCAATTGAGGTTGCTACATGTAGATTATCTCCGGTTATAATTTTTAAACCAATGTTTAGTTTGCTTAATTTATCAATGGTTTCGGTGATTCCTTGTTTTACAGGGTCTTCTAATAAGATAAATCCTGCAAAAATCATTTCCTCTTCATCTTTAAACGAAACGCTTAGCTTGTCTATTGATTTATAGCAGACACCAATTGCTCGATATCCCTGTTGCCCAAATTCCTCAAACTGTTGATTTATTTTTTCTTTATATACGCCATATTCCTCGATACGGGTATCGTCGATTTTGACCTTTGTGCAAATTTGTTCTATCTGGGTAAATGCGCCTTTACTTATTAATAGGTTTGTTTCATTTTTTTTAACTAATATACTTAATTTTTTTCGTGTGAAGTCATAAGGAATTTCACCCAATTTTTTGACGGTTTCGTTAGTAGAAATAGCAAGTTTTTGTATTGCATTATCAATTGGGTTTTCGTAACCACTTTGTAGACTTGCGTTCCAATATGCTAATTTTTTTACTTCCTCATCAGCTACACCTAAAGGGTTTGTGATTTGATAGATCGCTATTGCACCTTCTGTGATTGTTCCTGTTTTATCGGTGCAAAGTAAGTCGACTGCTCCTAAATTTTGAATGGAGGAAAGTTTTTTAACGATCACTTTCTTTTCAAGCATTCGTTTTGCACCCGAACTCATCGCGATTGTCGTGATGGCTGGTAGTAATTCAGGAGCCATTCCAACTGCAAGCGCTAAAGCAAAAAGTGCGGATTCTATAATGTCTTTATGGTTTATTAAGTTGATTGTTAAAATGAAGATGGATAAAACGATCGTAATTTTCATTAGGAAAAATCCAAATTGATTTATCCCTTTTTCAAAATTGGTTTGAACCGTTTGTTTTGTACTTAAAGTAATTTGCCCAAGAATTGTTGCTTTTCCGGTTAGCAATACAATTGCTTTTGCTTTACCACTAACAACATATGTGCCTTCCCACAAACAATTCGTTCGATGGATTAACTCTGTTTCTTTCGAGACGGTTTTATTTTCTTTGTAAACAGGATAGGATTCACCAGTAAGAACCGATTCGTTAACTTGGAGCTCGTTTTCTTCAAGTAGTAGGCAGTCGGCAGGAATAATGTCGCCCGCCTTTAATTCCAAAATGTCACCGCATATTATTTTATGAGAATCCAAAAGTTTAGGTGTTCCAGAGCGTATGACTGTGCTTTTTAAAGATACCAAAGACTGAAGTTTTTCGACGACCTTACTCGCGTTTCGTTCTTGAAAAAAACTCATAAAACCCGTTGATAATACAATGAATAATATAATTATCACATCGGAAAGATCTCCTAAAAATGCGGAAATAACCACTGCAATGATTAGTAATAGCATTAATGGACTTTTAAATTGCAAAAGAAATTGACGGATATCTTTTAGTATTGGGTGCTCCTTTTTGTTGGTTTCGTGTGTGGTGGCTAACACTTTTTCAACGTATTCGTCCGTATAGCCTGAGAGGGTATTATTAAATTTAGTTAACCAATAATTTGAATCGAATTCCCAAAATTTTGTTTTGTCCATTTGTTCCATTTTTCCTATGTAAAGTAGGGGTAAATTGACTTATTATTACTAAAATTCTTCGGGTGAAAATACTGAAAATTTACCAATAAAATCGCGTTAATTTGAAAGGTATCTTTCTTCTCCGTCTCAAGTCAAGGTATTGCTATTAGGACTTAGTTCATTTTTATTATCTTTACATTTCAAATTTCAATTCTATGTCAAAAAATCTACCTACTCGAAAAGAAGATTATTCTAAATGGTATAATGAATTAGTGGATCGTGCAGATCTTGCAGAACATTCCGATGTTCGCGGTTGTATGATTATTAAACCGTATGGTTTCGCTATCTGGGAAAACATGAAAGATGTGTTGGATGCTAAGTTCAAAGAAACTGGTCACTCGAATGCGTATTTCCCCTTATTTATTCCGAAGTCTTTTTTAAGTAAGGAGGCAAATCACGTAGATGGATTTGCAAAAGAATGTGCGGTAGTTACGCATTACCGTTTGAAAAACGCAGAAGATGGTTCTGGTATTATCGTCGACCCAGATGCTAAATTAGAAGAGGAATTGATTGTTCGACCAACGTCAGAAACAATCATTTGGAACTCTTATAAAAATTGGATTCAATCCTATAGAGATTTACCAATCTTAATCAACCAATGGGCGAATGTGGTTCGTTGGGAAATGCGTACGCGTTTATTTTTAAGAACTACCGAGTTTTTATGGCAAGAGGGACATACAGCGCATGCAACAAAAGCAGAAGCGATTGTAGAAGCGGAAAAAATGTTGGATGTCTATACAGAATTTGTAGAAGATTACATGGCAATGCCAGTTATTCGTGGATATAAATCAGAAAGTGAGCGTTTTGCAGGTGCCGAAGAAACCTATTGTATTGAAGCAATGATGCAAGATACAAAAGCCTTACAAGCGGGTACTTCTCACTTTTTAGGGCAAAATTTCGCTAAGGCGTTTGACGTAAAGTTTGCAGATAAAGAAGGTAAATTAGAACATGTTTGGGCAACTTCTTGGGGGGTTTCTACACGTTTGATGGGGGCTTTAATTATGACGCATTCGGATGATGAAGGATTAGTACTTCCTCCAAAATTAGCGCCTATTCATGTTGTGATTATTCCTATTTATAAATCGGACGAAGAATTTGCTGCAGTCTCTGCTAAAGCGAATGAGTTAGTTGCGAAGTTTAAAGCGTTAGGTATTCGTGTGAAGTTTGATGACGATGATAACCGTCGACCAGGATGGAAGTTTGCAGAATATGAAATGAAAGGGGTTCCAGTGCGTTTAGCTATTGGTCCAAGAGACTTAGCAGAAGGTAATGTAGAGCTTGTTCGTCGTGATACAAAAGAGAAGTCTGTGGTTACGTTAGAAGGTGTTGAAACGCGTGTACAAACTTTGTTAGAGGAAATCCAAGCAAATCTTTTGAAAAAAGCGAAAGATTTCAGAGAAGCAAATATCCACAAAGTAGATACTTACGCAGAATTTAAAGAGCGTTTAGAAAAAGAAGGTGGTTTTTATTTGGTGCACTGGGATGGTACAAAAGAAACCGAAGAGAAAATCAAAGAAGAAACAAAAGCTACTATTCGTTGTATTCCTTTAGATGCGCCGCAGGAAGATGGTGTGTGTATGGTTACCGGTAAACCTTCCACGCGAAGAGTCATCATTGCTAAAGCATATTAATCGATGTCGGTAAAAGAACTGCGAGATTCCGTGCTTAATTTGTTACACGATAAGGTGACCTTGAAACAAGATGTTTTGGCGGTAACTAAAAAGTGGTTTGAAGAATTAAACGAAGTAATCGCTTCGGAAGTGGAAATATTAAAGAGTGGATTGAAAGATCCTCGGATACGTATGGAGGCTACGTTTAAAAGTGAATACGAGTCCAGAGTGATGATAGGTAGCGATGCGCTTATTTTTCATTTACACACGAATGTCTTCACCATTCCGGAAGATAACCCGTTATGGAAAGATTCATACGTTAAAAAGGATTTTTCCCGAGGATATTTTGGAGTGATTTATGTGTATAATTTTTCTGCGCAATCGATTCTACAAAATAGAATAGGGGATGAAGGTGGATTGTTAGCAAGGATTTATATAAATAAGGAAAATCATTTCGTAATTGAAGGTGTACAACAAGTTGCATTACGCTTTCCGAAGATTTCCAAAAATAAAATGACCAAAGAAGGGATAGTAGAAATGGTGCATTTATTGTTTATGGGTGCGGTGAGTAATGATTTAATTATCCCTCCTTACGATGCAATTTCTGAAATCAATGTGAATCAATTGAATGAATTAAGTGAAAACTTGGGGATTCGTACAAATAAATCACTTGGTTTTAGATCTTCAAACAATCAAGATCTCGACGAAGAATATTCTTAGTCAATGATATAGCAAGGAATAGTAAAAAAAAATAAGTATTTATTTCGTTTTTTTTTTGCAAAAACAAAAATAAGACCTATATTTGCAAACCAAAATCAGAAGAATTTTTCTCTGATTTTAAATGGCCCATTCGTCTAGTGGTTAGGACGCCAGGTTTTCATCCTGGAAACAGGAGTTCGATTCTCCTATGGGCTGCTGAATTAGTAACAACTAATTTGGCCCATTCGTCTAGTGGTTAGGACGCCAGGTTTTCATCCTGGAAACAGGAGTTCGATTCTCCTATGGGCTGCAAGAAAAAGAACAAAGTTTCTTAATTAAATTTAAATAAATAACTATTATGGCTAATCATAAGTCTGCTAAAAAAAGAAT